>CASEDW010000238.1 GCA_949286775.1 uncultured Eubacteriales bacterium
CCGGCATCGGAAACGTGACGCTTGCAATATGACTGTTTTTATATTAAAATAAATAAGAATGTTTGTTTGATTCGGATGTATTTAAATAGATTTGGAGGTAACGATGGCAGATATCAACAACACGCAATTTTTTAATTTCATAGCCGAGCCGGAGTTATCGGTAAAAACTGTAATAGAGCATGTATATAGGGCTATGGAAGAAAAGGGATACAACCCCGTAAATCAGATCGTAGGATATATTATGTCGGGAGATCCTACATATATAACAAGCCATAAAAACGCGAGAAGCATGATAATGAAAGTCGAAAGAGACGAGCTTGTTGAAGAACTTCTGACAGAATACATAAAAAATAAATCCTGGGAGGAAAAGCAGGATTGAAACGCATACTGGGTTTGGATTATGGCAGTAAAACGGTAGGTGTCGCGGTAAGCGATCCTTTAGGATTTACAGCTCAGGCGCTTGAAATAATACGCCGCAAATCCGAAAAAAAGCTTCGTCAGACGTTAGCGCGTATAGAGCAGCTGGTTGAAGAATATGATATAGGCACTATTGTTCTTGGGTTACCGTTGAACATGAACAGTGAACAGGGAGACCGGGCGCAGAAATCTTTAGAGTTTAAAGAACTTGTAGAGAAGCGTACCGGTCTTGATGTGGTTATGTGGGATGAACGGCTTACGACTGTAGAAGCTATTGAGATAATGAATGAAGCCGGAATTAAGCCGCAGGATCGAAAACTGTATGTCGACAAGATAGCGGCGGGATTTATACTTCAGGATTATCTGAATTATCAGGAGTTGAAAAAACATGAATAACAGCATTATTTTTGAAACAGACAGTGGTGAGAACATCACTTTTTATGTAGAAGAAGAAACAAGAGTAAACGGCATAAGCTATCTTTTGGTAACGGATTCAGAAGAAGACGACGCGAACGCATATATATTAAAAGATATGTCTTCTGATTCCGATGAGGAAGCGCGCTATGTCATGGTCGAGGACGATGTGGAATTTGAAGCCATAGCCGGACTTTTTAACCAGATGATGGAAGACGTCGATTTACTCAGATGATTATAATGATGATTAAGGAGGCGTTAATTGAAAAAGGAATATAGAGGGTCCTTGAAGATCATTCCGCTGGGTGGTCTCGAGGCGATCGGAATGAATATTACTGCCTTTGAGTATGAAGACAGTATTATTGTAGTTGACTGCGGACTGTCATTTCCGGAAGACGACATGCTTGGAATCGACCTCGTCATACCGGATGTGACGTATTTAAAGGAAAACGCGGATAAGGTAAAGGGCTTTGTTATAACACACGGCCATGAAGACCATATCGGAGCAATTCCGTATGTTTTCAAGGAGATAAACGCGCCTATATACGCGACAAGGCTTACTATAGGCCTTATCGAGCATAAGCTTGAAGAAAACGGAATGCTTCAGAACGTTAAAAGAAAAACTGTTTCCTTCGGACAGATAATTAACTTAGGAGCGTTCAGGATAGAATTTATTAAGACAAATCACAGTATTCAGGACGCAGCGGCGCTGGCGATATATTCTCCTGCGGGAACAGTAGTACATACGGGCGACTTTAAAATAGACTATACGCCTGTATATGGAGATATGATCGATCTTCAGCGTTTTGCTGAAATAGGCAAAAAAGGCGTTCTCGCGCTTCTTTGCGACAGTACGAACGCAGTACACAGCGGATATACGATGTCTGAAAAGACAGTCGGAATAACTTTTGACAAGATATTCGCTGAGCATCGGAATTCAAGAATAATAGTTTCAACGTTCGCGTCAAATGTAGACCGTGTTCAGCAGGTAATTAATTCAGCTTACAAATATGGCAGAAAAGTTATCGTCGAAGGACGAAGCATGGTAAATTTCATCACGACGGCGCAAAAATTAGAATACGTTCATGTGCCTGAAAATACGCTTATCGATATCGATGAAATGAAGAATTATCCTGACGAACAGATAGTGCTCGTAACTACAGGAAGCCAGGGCGAATCAATGGCAGCCCTTTCACGTATAGCCGGCGATGTACACAAAAAGATACGGATAAAACAGAACGACACGATAATCTTAAGTTCCAATCCTATCCCGGGCAATGAAAAAGCCGTATACAGAATAATTAATGAGCTTTCCGCTAAAGGCGCGAACGTGATCTTCCAGGATACACATGTTTCAGGTCACGCCCGTGAAGAGGAGATAAAACTCATCTATGCTCTTACAAAGCCGAAATACGCTGTTCCGGTGCATGGAGAATATCATCATCTGGCTGCTCAGCAGAAGATAGCTGAAAAAATGGGAATAGATCCTAAGGATATTTTTATTCTGCACTCGGGAGATGTTCTTGAGATGAACTACCAGTCTGCGAAGGTTACAGGAAAAGTTCAGGCCGGAAGAGTCATGGTAGACGGTCTTGGAGTAGGAGACGTAGGAAATATAGTCCTCAGAGACAGACAGATGCTTTCTGAAAACGGAATCGTGATAGTTACGCTGACCCTTGAAGGCTCTACAAAACAGCTCCTTTCAGGTCCTGAGATCATTACCCGCGGATTTGTATATGTAAAAGAAGCGGAAGATCTGTTGGAGAGCGCCCGCGAAGTGGTGGAAGATGCCGTATATAAATGCCTGTCATATAAAAACGCGGACTGGAATAAGATAAAATCAGTTATCAGGGACAGCCTCGGCGCTTACGTATGGAAACATACCCAGAGAAGACCTATGATATTGCCTATAATTATGGAGGTATAATTCTATGAAAATGCCGGGCGAAAGCAATAAAAATGACAATATAGGATATAAGACTTTTGTCGTTTCGGCAAAGGTTGTGATCCGTGTTCTTGTCATAGTGCTTTTTATTTTCATCGTTATCTTTCTTTCGAGAAAAGCATATTCGCTGGGCTATGAAGTGGCGTCATATGAGCCTGAGTCGATAGAAAATCCTGAAGATATATCCGTCACGATAACTATGGATATGTCTGTGAGAGACGTCGGTAATCTTCTGATTGAAAAAGGCATTATCGATGAGTCTATCGAAGCATTTCTGATTCAGGAGAGACTGTCTGATTATCATAATATGTTTCTGCCGGGAGTTTATATGCTAAACAGTACCATGTCTATAGATGACATCCTTGGAACAATAAGTACTCCTGTATCAGAAGATGAGGAAACAGGCAATGATAATTGACGAAAGATTCAGAACATATATAAATTCCATTGATACGAAGCATACGGATTTTCTCGAAGATCTGTATGCTTCGGCAGTTGAAAGCGACGTTCCGGTTATCAGGAGAGAAATGCAGAGCTTCTTAAAAACATTTCTTTTGATCGCTAAACCTGAAAGTATTCTGGAAGTTGGAACGGCCGTCGGATTTTCGTCAATTTTGATGGCTCAGTACGCTTTGAAACCATGTCATATAACGACGATTGAAAATTATGAGAAGCGCATATTAGAAGCGAAGAAAAACATAGCGGCTTCGGGACATGGCGAAGAGATAACGCTTATTGAAGGCGACGCGGCAAATGTGTTGAAAACCCTCGAAGAACCGTATGATTTTATATTTATGGATGCAGCAAAGGGTCAATATATAAATTTTCTTCCCGATATAAAGCGTCTCATGAAAAAAGGAAGCATACTTATATCTGACAATGTGCTTCAGGACGGGGATATAATAGAGTCGAGGTTTGTTGTCGAAAGACGCGACCGAACGATTCATAAACGAATGAGAGAATATCTCTACACATTAAAACATGACGAAGACTTTTCAACTTCGATCATTCCCTTAGGGGACGGAATAACCATAAGTGTCAGACGATAAGAAAGGATCTTATCTTTATGAATACAATCAAAAAACCGGAGCTTCTCGTTCCGGCAGGAAGCCTTGAGGTTCTCAAAGTCGCAGTGCGATACGGCGCGGACGCCGTTTATATAGGAGGCGAAGCGTTCGGACTTCGGGCAAAAGCGAAAAACTTTTCTATGGAAGATATGGAAGAAGGAATCAGATTCGCCCACAAACATGGAAAAAAAGTTCATGTAACCGCCAATATTCTCGCTCATAACTACGATCTTGACGGAGTCAGGGAGTATTTTAAGGAGCTTAAGGATATCAAACCGGACGCTCTTATAATAGCCGATCCCGGAGTTTTTGAGATCGCGAAAGAAATCTGTCCTGACATTGAGCGGCATATCAGCACTCAGGCTAATAATACAAATTACGCGACCGCGAATTTCTGGTATAAACAGGGCGCGAAACGAGTTGTGACGGCAAGAGAATTGTCCTTAAGAGAAATCAGCCAGATACGGGATAATATACCTGACGACATGGAGATAGAATCATTTATACACGGTTCTATGTGCATATCATATTCGGGCAGATGTCTTCTTTCAAATTTCTTTACAGGACGCGACGGAAACAAAGGCGCCTGCACCCATCCATGCAGATGGAAATATTCTGTTATGGAGGAACAGCGTCCGGGAGAATATTTTCCTGTTTATGAAAATGAAAGAGGAAC
Organism: uncultured Eubacteriales bacterium; assembly: GCA_949286775.1. GTDB lineage: Bacteria > Bacillota > Clostridia > Lachnospirales > Lachnospiraceae > Alectryocaccobium. The sequence goes on from CASEDW010000238.1 coordinate 4,520, forward strand.
ATATATTTTCAATTCAAAAGATCTCTGTATGATAGAACATATTCCGGAACTTATAGACGCCGGAATAGACAGCTTTAAAATAGAGGGACGTATGAAAAACGCTCTTTATGTGGCGACAGTAGCGAGAACATACAGAAGGGCTATCGACGACTGCATTGAAAGCATAGAAAAATACCAGGAGAATCTCGAATGGTACAAAGAGCAGATTGGCAACTGCACATACAGAGATTTTACTACAGGATTTTTCTTTAACAAACCGACTCAGGACGACCAGATATATGATAATAATACATATAAAAAAGAAGCCGTCTATCTCGGTATGGTTAAGGGAAGAGATGAAAACAACAGAGTTCTGCTGGAGCAGAAAAACAAATTTTGCGTAAACGATACTATTGAGATAATGAAACCTGACGGTCAAAATATCCCGGCAAAAGTTCTCGGAATATACGCGGACGACGGTTCCGCGCAGGAATCGGCTCCCCATTCGAAGCAGCAGCTTCATCTTGAATTGAGCGAGCAGCCGGAAGAAATGGATATTTTAAGACAGCCTATGTGATTTTTCGTGAGGAAATTATGAAATTTGGCATTGATCGTATTAAAGTTTTAAGCGTAATAGAGCAGATCAAACGGGAGATAGAAGTCGGAAATCTTTCGAGCGGAGAAAAGATGATGTCCGTCGAGCAGCTTTCCAACTCGTTTCATATAAGCCGCATGGAGGCAAACGCCGTTTTAAAAGGACTCAGAAAAGAAGGCGCGATAGTAAACTTAGGTCTGCACGGAATGTTTGTAAAAAACGCTGATACCGAAGAGATAATTAAGAATACTATCGCCGTTATTACGGCGGATTCGGTGAGTTCCGCCGCGCAGAGAATGTTAAGAGGCATTGAAAGAGTCGCAGACGCCAACGGTATAAACGTGATATGCAAAAAAACAGGAAATTCACAAAAAAAAGAAGAGCGGATAATCAAGAATTTTGAAGCGGCTCAGGCTGCCGGATACATCATAGAACCGAGCAGAAGCCAGCTTTTGTGCCGCCATATAGATCTTTATAAAAAGCTCGATGAAAAAAACAAACCATATATATTTGTCAGGAGCACATATCCTCAGCTGAGAGACAAACCGAGAGTCGTAGTCGACGATGTCCAGGGCGGATATCTTATCACGAGACATATGATAGCGACCATCGGGGAAAATATCGTCGGTATTTTCAGGGCGGACGACAGCAGAGGATCGGAACGTCACAGGGGATACGTTATGGCGCTTCAGGAGGCGGGACTTCCGTATCGGCCTGAACTTGTCATATGGTATCATATTGAGGAAGGCGCTAAAAAACCTACGTTAGAACTTGATCAGATACTGAAAAAATATTCCTGCGACGGAATAATCTGCTATAACGATGCGGTGGCAACGAGCATAATGTACTACCTGCTTAATAACGGCTACAATGTTCCGGAGGATATCGCCGTTTCTGGATACGGAAATACGGCGGTAGCGATGTCGGGAGAACTCGGACTTACGACTGTCGCGCAGCCCGATGAACTCATGGGTGAAATGGCGGCGGAGTATATTATTGATATGATCAGAGGCGGAACTGCGGATTCTGAAAAAAATGTACAGAAGGTGCTGACTCCTGAACTTGTGATCAGAGGCTCAACTATAGGCAATGGCATATAAGCCGGGAGACGGCTGATAAATGGCGCCTTTTAATTCAAGTTGCAGCAGAATTGTCGATACTTTCGCTATGTCAAGATTACACATCTGACAGATATTATCCAGCGGCAGGGGAGTATCTGATATTGATTTTAATATCTGTTTTTCTGTTTTTGAAAAAGAAGGATCGTGAAGAGGGGAAATGTTTTTCTCCTCTTTTTTTTCGCGGCGGATTCCCAGTTCATATAAAATATCGTCGGGAGAAAGCGCGGGGTAAGCTCCCTGCATCAGAAGAGAATTCGTACCTGCTGAAAGACTGTCAGTTATCTTTCCGGGAACAACAAATATCGGTATTCCCTGTTCCAGGGCGTAAGAAGCCGTGATAAGGGATCCGCTTTTAATCCGCGCTTCAACAATAAGAAGTGCGTCGCTTAAGGCGCTGATAATTCTGTTTCTTGTCGGAAAATTAAAAGGAAGAGCCGGAGAAGTTAGGTCGTATTCGCTTATCAGACCGCCGCCTTTATCAAGAATAGATTTGTAAAGCATGGAATTTGACTTTGGATATATTATATTTACACCGCAGCCCAAAACGGCGAAAGTGGAGCCGCCGCCCTCAAGACACCCCTTGTGGGCGTATGAATCTATTCCTGTAGCCAGGCCGCTTATTATCTGGACGCCGTTTGATGCGAGAGTCCTGGCAAAATATCTGGCAGCCTGTTCTCCGTAGGAGGAGCATTTTCTCGCGCCGACGATGGCGACTGATTTTTTTGCGGGATCGGGAAGCGAACCCTTTAGATAAAATCCTGAGGGCATATTTACGTAGCGTTTCAGCTTTTCGGGATAGTCCGGGTCTGTTTTCTTTATATATCGATTCGTGTAATCATAAGGGTTATATGACATTATCTGCTCCTTTTAAATAAATTCTGGTTTCTGAAACAAAAAGCCTCGCTGATATGAGCTTCTGAGATGATATCCGAATTGTCGAGGTCGGCTATTGTTCTCGCAAGTTTTAAAATCCTGTGATACGCTCTGGCGCTGAGATCCATTTTTAAAAAAGCATGCTCAAGAAGCCTTTTGGATTCCTCTGTCATGTGACAGAATTTCTTTATATCTGAAGGAGAAAGTTCACTGTTGAAACATATCTTTGTGCCGCGATATCTTTCTTTTTGTATATTAAAGGCTTTCAGAGCCTGCTTTTTCAAAACTGACGTTGAAATCGGATCGTCCGAAGAGGAGGTAAGCTCATCGTATGATACGGCCGGGACGTCAACGCGTATATCAATCCTGTCAAGCACAGGTTGGCTTATTTTCGAATGATAATGCTGTATTTCAAAAGGACTGCATGTGCAGGAATTTAAAGGATAATTGCCGCAGGGACAGGGATTCATCGCGGCTACAAAGAGAAAATTTGCAGGAAATCTGTAACTGCCCGCTGTGCGGGATATCAGGATTGTGTGATCTTCAAGAGGACCACGCAGCATATCGAGGGTTCTTCCGGGCATTTCGGGTATTTCATCTATAAACAGAACTCCTCTGTGGGCGAGGGTGATTTCTCCGGGAACCGGAATACGTCCTCCGCCGCATAGAGCCTGGATCGAAAGAGTATTGTGAGGCGCGCGGAAAGGTCTTTGCGTGATCAGAGGAGTATCTGAATTTAACAGACCGGCAACGCTGTATATCTGTGAGACTTCTATCTGCTCGTCGCGTGTAAGATCAGGCATTATGCCGGGGATCCGTTTGGCCGTCATCGACTTGCCTGACCCTGGAGGCCCTGAAAGCAGAAGGTTGTGAAATCCTGAAGCGGCTATCAAAGCGGCACGTTTTACGCTTTGCTGACCTTTGATATCGGAAAAGTCAGGATATTTCACTGTCGAATGCGCATTGGATTTGGGAATATGATCATATTTTGTTGACGAAGTATCAAGACAAAAAGAAATCAGATCGTTTAGATTTGAAAGAGAGATTATCCGTATGCCGTCTATGGAAGAGGCTTCGGCGGCATTTGCTTTTGGCAGAAGCACCGTTGAAATACCGAGCTCGCGGGCTTTTATGACGCTCGGCAGTATGCCCGGTACGCCTTCGATGTCGCCGTTCAGATGCAATTCGCCTATGACCATACAGTTGTCCAGGGAATCTTTCGGGATTTTCTCAAGAGCTGTCAGAAGAGCCGCGGCTATCGGAAGATCGAACTGCGTGCCGTCCTTTTTTAGATCTCCGGGTGAAAGATTTACCGTTATTCTCTTTGGCGGAAGATAAATATCGAGATTGCGAAGGGCAGTTCTCACTCTTTCCTGAGATTCTCGGACTTTTGAAGACAGAGAACCTACCATTACAAATACAGGCATTCCGCTTGAGATATCAAGTTCGATCGTGACGGGCTCACAGGATATACCCAGAATCGTTGCTGATAAAATTTGACAAAACATAGTCGCTCCTTTTATATTATGAGTCGAAGGACAAATGGATACAAATCGTATGATTCATATATGTTCATTTGTCGAGAAACTATTATGATTATGTTGGGGCAAAAAGTTATTTTGCCCTCAATAAAAAGTATGCGTCATTCAAATGAAAATGTCAATTGATTAAAAAGAATTACTTTGGAGAATTTATATATGGATTTTTCATCATTATTGAACGATAAGCAGCTTGAAGCTGTTAAATGTACGGAAGGGCCTCTTCTTATTATTGCGGGAGCGGGTTCGGGAAAAACCCGCGTTCTTACCCACAGGATCGCCTATCTGATGCAGGAGAAAAATGTCAATCCGTGGAATATAATGGCGATAACTTTTACAAATAAAGCCGCGAATGAAATGCGTGAAAGAGTAAATAAAATAGCCGGATTCGGAGCGGAGGCAGTATGGGTCTCAACATTTCATTCGGCCTGTGTGAGAATCCTGCGGCGTTTCATAGATCATATAGGATATACGAACAGCTTTTCAATTTATGACACGGATGATTCCAAAACTCTTTTAAAAAAGATCATAAATGATATGAACCTGGATCCAAAAAGATTTCCTCCAAAAAGAATTCAATATATAATCTCGTCATCGAAAAACAAACTTGTAACGCCGGATGATCTTGAGACGGACGCCTGCAGCCCGGACGAAGAAAAAATAGCGTCGGTATACAGAGCGTACGAGGAGGCTATGTTTAAAAACAACGCGCTGGATTTTGACGATCTTCTGATAAAAACTGTAGAGTTATTTGAGAAAAAAACTGAGATTCTTGAAAATTATCAGGAGCGTCTGAGATATATCATGGTGGACGAATATCAGGATACGAACGGAATTCAGTTTAAACTCATAAAGCTGTTGTCTCAAAAATACCGCAATCTTTGCGTCGTAGGCGACGACGATCAGTCTATTTATAAATTCAGGGGAGCTGATATCAAAAATATACTCAGTTTTGAAAAATATTTCCCTGACGCAAAGGTTGTCAAGCTCGAGCAGAACTACAGGTCGACGTCTAATATAGTAAACGGCGCGAACAGCGTCATAAGAAATAATTCACAGAGAAAGAGCAAAAAGCTCTGGACCGACAGAGAAGACGGCGCGATGATAATTACGCGCCGCTATGAAAACGCGTTCGACGAGGCGTTAGAAAC
>CASEDW010000239.1 GCA_949286775.1 uncultured Eubacteriales bacterium
AGAAATCCGTATTTTTATAATTAATTTGTTTAATAATATATATATTACTTTAAATAAGTTTAATTTCATGATAAAATATCCGTCAGAATAACTCATTCGGAGGAATTATGAAAAGAGTATTACTTAAATTAAGCGGCGAGGCGCTTGCCGGAGATAAAAAAACCGGTTTTGATGATGAAACCATATTGAAAGTTGCCGCGCAGGTTAAGAAATTAGTAGACGATGGAATTGAAGTAGGCATCGTTATCGGCGGCGGAAATTTCTGGAGAGGCCGTTCAAGCAAAAATATTGACCGTACAAAAGCAGACCAGATCGGTATGCTTGCCACAGTCATGAACTGTATATATGTATCCGAACATTTCAGAGCTGTCGGCATGAAAACGGCAGTACTTACGCCATTCAGCGTAGGAGAGTTTACGAAGGGATTTTCAAAGGACAGAGCTAACAAATATTTCGCCCATGGCATGGTTGTTTTCTTTGCCGGCGGAACAGGACATCCGTATTTTTCAACTGATACCGGAACGCTTCTTCGCGCTATCGAGATTGAAGCCGACGCCGTTCTGCTCGCGAAATCTGTGGACGCAGTATATGACAGCGATCCGGCAAAAAATCCGAACGCCAAAAAATATTCAAAAGTATCTATACAGGAAGTTGTCGATAAAAAACTTCAGGTAGTTGATATGACCGCGTCTATTCTCGCGATGGAAAATCATGTGACGATGTACGTATTTTCACTTGATGAGCCTGACGGCATCGTAAACGCTGCCAAAGGAATAGTTTCAGGTACGATAGTTACAGCGGATTAATTATTAAGCTGATCAAAATTGAAGGAGATACTTATGGACGAGAGATTAAATGCTTATGTTGATAAAATGAATAAAACTATGAAAAATCTTACTGTTGAGCTTGGCACGATCAGAGCAGGCAGAGCCAATCCCCATGTTTTGGACAAGATCATGGTGGATTATTACGGCGCGCCAACTCCGCTTCAGGGTGTAGCGAACATCACTGTACCTGAACCAAGAATTCTTCAGATACAGCCGTGGGAAGCGTCTCTTATCAAAGAGATCACAAAAGCCATAAATATGTCTGATATCGGAATTAATCCTAACTCGGACGGCAAGGTTGTAAGACTTATTTTCCCTGAATTGACGGAAGAGAGAAGAAAACAGCTTGTAAAAGAAGTAGAGAAAAAAGGCGAAGCTTCCAAAGTCGCTATCAGAAATATACGCCGCGACGGAAACGACGCATTCAAGAAACTTAAGAAAGAAGATATTTCAGAAGATCAGATTAAAGACCTTCAGGATGAACTTCAGAAACAGACTGATAAATTTATCAAAGATATTGATAAAGAGATCGCAGCTAAATCTAAAGAGATTCTCACTGTATAAGACGATGAGTCGCATTAAACGAAACTTACTGACTCGTTTAATGCGGCTTTTTTAAGGAGTAAAGCGCGTTATGAAATTACCAGAACATATTGCGATAATTATGGACGGCAATGGCCGTTGGGCGAAAGCAAAAGGATTTCCAAGGAGTTACGGACATGTAGTCGGATGCGATAACCTTGAAAAAATGTGCGATGTGATATTTGACATGGGTATCAAATATCTGACCGTTTACGCTTTTTCGACCGAAAACTGGAAACGCTCCATAAATGAAGTCGGGATATTAATGAATCTGTTCAGAAGATATTTGAAAAGGCTTTTAAACAGAGCGAAAAAAGATTCGATTCGTATAAGAGTAATAGGCTCCCGCGTTGGGCTTGCGCCTGATATTTTAAAGATTATAAATGAATTAGAAGAAAAAACAAAAAATTATACAAATATGTATTTTCAGATAGCGCTTAATTATGGAAGCCGTGATGAAATAATGAGAGGCGTAAAAAAAATTGCCGAAGACATCAGGTTACAGAAAATATCGCCTGAAGATATTACCGAAGATATGATTTCGAAAAGCCTTGATACAGGAGATATTCCCGATCCCGACCTTCTGATAAGAACAAGCGGCGAGCAGCGTATATCTAATTTTCTGCTGTGGCAGCTGGCATATTCGGAAATGTATTTCACTGATACGGCATGGCCTGATTTTAAAAAGCCGCAGCTGATGGAAGCTATTGAAGCTTTTAATGGTCGCGACAGAAGATATGGCGCAGTAAAGTAAAGGAGAAGATAAATATGTTTAAAACAAGATTAATAAGCGGCATAATTCTTGTCGCCGCGGCATTGCTTTTGATTATAAGCGGCGGTTATATCTTATACTTTGCCATGCTCGCGTTATCTTTAATCGCAGCCGGAGAGTTATATCTCGCGACTAATGTAAGAGGCGAGAAAACTTTCGGATTGATGGATACTGTAGGATATCTGGCGATAGTGATATATTATCTGGCGCTTCTTTTTCTGCCGTCATCACTTCATCTCATGGCCGTTATTATCGGATTTTTTATGATAATGTTCGTATATGTGTTCAGCTATCCGAAATACAATGCTTTTCAGGCTATGGCATCAGTGTTCAGTATAATTTACTGCGGCATAATGCTTTC
>CASEDW010000240.1 GCA_949286775.1 uncultured Eubacteriales bacterium
CTGATTAGAGTTACCGCAGTGCTGCCATTTTCGCGCTGCCGCAAGCAGAGCCGCGAAGATTAAAAAAGCTTATTCAGCCTCTTCCTCTTCAAAAAGATTGTTGAATACTTCAACAGCTTCATTGTATTCGTCGTCATCTTCGATATTGTCAAGAAGAGGATTTCCTTCCTCGTCTTCCGCGAAGCGATAGATGTAAACATCCATTTCTTCTTCGTCAGTTTCTTCTTCTGTATCAGGAAGAAGGGCGATATACGACTGCTCGCCAATCTCGAAAATTGAGAGTACTACGCATGACACTTCTGATCCGTCTTCAAGAGTCAGAAGCAGTTTAGCGTCTTCTTCGTATTCGATTTCTTCGTTGATGTTCATGATATCTTCACTCATTATATTCTGTCCTTTCAGAAATATATTTGGGTGTGCCCCATAAATTTTTTTCATTTTATCAAAACAGCGGACGGTTTGCAATTGAAACGAAAATTTTACTAAATAAATACAAAGATACGTATTGATTGTTTTCTGAGCGCTGACTATACTTGAATGGAAATGAAAAAACGGAGCTGCCATGAATAAAATTTATATAGAAGATTTCAGTGAAAAGGGACTTGATGTCTATAAGGACTACAATGAAAATCAGCTAAAACATATATATGAACCTGACCTGGGGCTTTTTATAGCAGAGACGCCGAATGTTATAGAAAGAGCGATGGACGCGGGATACGAGCCGGAGTCGTTTTTGCTTGAGGATAAATTCGACAATGAAAAAACAGGAAAAATATATGAAAGATTTCCGGAGGTTCCCGTTTTTATAACGGATCATGAATCGTTAAAAGCTTTCACAGGATATAACATCACTATGGGAATGCTCTCAGCGATGAAACGAAAGAAAATGCCTGATGTAAAAGAAGTATGCGCGGGCAAAAAGAGAATAGCCGTTCTTGAAAACGTTTCGAATCCGACAAATGTCGGAGCCATAGTGCGCTCCGCCGCGGCGCTTGGGATGGAAGCAGTGATATTGACTTCCGACTGCGCTGATCCTCTTTACAGGCGGGCGGCCAGGGTAAGCGTCGGCACTGTATTTCAGATCCCATGGACAGTTATATCTCCGGAAAGTCTGATGAAGGACTTAAGAGACGCGGGATTTAAGACGGCTGCCCTCGCTCTTGAAGAAGATTCAATAAGTATAGACGATCCGGGTTTTTTAAAAGAAGAAAAACTTGCCTTGATACTTGGTTCGGAAGGATACGGACTTAAGGCAGAGACGATTAAACAAAGCGATTACACAGTGATGATACCTATGTCAAACGGAGTCGATTCTTTAAATGTCGCCGCGGCGAGCGCGGTGGCATTCTGGGAGCTGCGATCAAAGGATATGCATTTATAAACTGCGTTAATAAAACTTGTGGAAAGCGTTGTTGACTTATAAAAATCAAGGTGTTAAATTTTTTATGTGACATATGATGCCGCTGATCAGGCGGCTGATATGAGTTGTTTTATAAATCTTACGAAAGGAGAAATCATGGACAATTGTGACGGTAACGGGCGAAGTAGCGCTCGTGAATATTATTTAGGGCATTTATAAATACGGTTGTCATATGATTGTATCTTTTCTGGCCGCCGTATTAAAAACAGCCGCAGGAGGCATACGGTGGAAAAGGAAACATTAAAAGAACCAAATTATGTTGAGGAGCTGCTGGATATAATCCGCAGCCCGCTTTCCGATGAGGAAAAAAAGGATAAACTGTCTGATTATCATGAAAATGATATAGCAGACGCGTTAGAGCAGCTTACGCCGGAAGAGAGGCAGAAAATCTACAAGATCCTGGGGCCGGACAAAGTTGCTGAAATTTTTGCTTATTTAGAAAACGTAGACGTATACTTGAACGAGCTTCAGCTTGAACATGCCGCGAATCTTGTCTCAAGGATGGACTCTGACGACGCCGTCGACGTACTTGAAGAAGTAGACGACGAGACGAGGGACAAGCTTGTCGAGATGATGGACGACGAGTCGAGCCGGGATGTTCAGCTTATTCAGTCGTATGATGAAGATGAAGTCGGAAGTATCATGACTACGAACTTCATAGTCATCAATAACGATCTGACTATCAGACAGGCAATGCGCGCCCTTGTAAAGCAGGCGGGCGAAAATGACAACATATCTACAATATATGTTGTTGATGAAAATGATAAGTTCTATGGAGCCATAGACTTAAAGGATCTCATTGTAGCAAGAGATTATATGAGCCTTGAAGATATCATAAGTACATCTTACCCATACGTGACGGATCATGAGCTTATCAGCGACTGTATCGAAAGAATAAGGGATTATTCAGAGGATTCGATTCCTGTACTGGACGATAAAGAGCATATTCTGGGAGTAATCACGGCGCAGGATCTTGTCGAAGTCGTTGATGATGAGATGGGCGATGATTACGCTAAGCTGGCCGGTCTTACCGAAGAGGAGGATCTTAACGAGCCTACTTTGCAAAGCATGAAAAAAAGACTGCCGTGGCTCGTAATACTTCTGTTCTTAGGACTTATAGTTTCAGTAGTTATAGGAAGATTTGAGGCTATAGTTGTGGCGGTGCCTATCATAATATCATTCCAGTCCATAGTACTTGGAATGTCGGGAAATGTCGGCACCCAGTCCCTGGCTGTTACGATACGTGTTCTTATGGATGAAAATCTTAAGTGGCGCCAGAAAGTCCATATGGTTTTTAAAGAAATGAAGATAGGATTTTGCGACGGCTTAATATTGGGAGCCATAGCCTTCGTGGTAGTCGGAGTTTATATTATAGTTTCGAACAACTATCATGTTCAGAACGCGTTTCTCATTTCGTCATGCGTCGGAGGAGCTCTTGTGGCGGCGATGACGATATCAAGCCTTATGGGAACGTTAATACCTATGTTCCTTCATAAA
>CASEDW010000241.1 GCA_949286775.1 uncultured Eubacteriales bacterium
AGGATACAACAGCAGCGTCTGGTTCATCATAACCGCTCTTCTGTCCGCTTTCCTGATAAACGGAGTTATAGAATTCATATATCACTTCGATCTCAGAAATATCGTAAGGCATAAGATTTCAGGTGCGATATCGCTGGGCGGCACAGCCTTTATACTCGCTCTTCTGATATTTGATCCTTTCGGTTTTAACAGCTGGCAGCCGGATATTAACGACGTTAAGTCGATGTCATTATACTGTTATTCGACAGATGAACCTTTGGCTGAATACTACGCGTACAATGAAAGCGAAAAATATTACCGAGATCATGAACTCAATGATTTTGCTCCGATTTACGAATTAGTACACGAAGCCATTAATAACCGGGATAATTCCTATCCTTCCAATGAGATAATCGAATATTTCAGCATATGCTATACGCTGAGCGACGGCTCTAAACATTATCGTTGTTATAATGTGCCTGAATCTGACCTTAGAAATACGATTAATGAGCTGTCTCTTTCATATGAATTCAGGGAAAAATATTACCCGTCCTCATGGCCGGAAGTAGAGGACGCCAACAAAATTGAAGCGACCGACTGGAAAAACTTCGGCGCTGTGCCTCAGAGCCTGTCGCTTTCTAATGATGAAATTGATCAATTGAAAGATCTTTATCGCGAAGAAACAAACGCGCTGAGCTTTTATGACCTGGCCGAAAGCCAGCCGCTTATCAGTCTCACGTTTTTAAACGACACATACAGCGCAGGTAACTTTGGACAATTTCATAACAACGAGATTTCCTGTTTTCTATATCCACAGCACGATAAAACCATTGAATTTCTCAGGGAACACGGAATGACGCCAAGCCCCGTTGAAGCATCCGATGTGGCGTCGCTCATTCTTGACGTTCCAAAAAAGCCGTCGCAATCAGCTGATATCGGTTCTGAAAACAGCAAAGATGATACTGCCGAATCTGTTTCATATTCTATATATGACAGCTATCAGTTTTTTACAGAATCGGATATACAGAAGGTTCTTTCCTGCATCGAGCGATGCCGCTTCTATATAAATGAAGAGGGATATGAGCCGTGTCATATAATGATGACGCTAAAAGACGGATATTATATCGACGCCTACTGCGACATAACAGATATGACGTCGCTCTCTTCGCTGCTTTCTGACAGTACAAATAATTAAAAAACGGAGGAATGTATGAAAAAAACGAAAATCATTATATTATGCGCTGTAATAGCTGCCGCGGTCATAGCCTTTATATGCGTTAAAACATTTTTGTTTCCCGGGTCATTTTCGGACGACGGAACTGTTGTTTACGTAAATCCCATCTCGCGCCTTATGAATCTTGGCAGCGGCAACGGTATGATTAACCGCTTCGCGGGAGTAGTTGAGGCTCAGGAAACATGGTCCGTACAGCAAAATCCCGAAAAAACAGTAAAGGAAATACTTGTCACGGAAGGTCAGGAAGTATCTGTCGGAACTCCACTTTTTACATATGACACTGAAAAGTTCCAGTCAGATCTCGCCCAGGCTCAGATCGATCTTGAACGCATCAAAAACGAGACCGCGAATATGTACTCTTCTATTTCCGATCTTGAAAAAGAACGCGACAAAGCGCCTGCTTCTGACAAAGCGACTTACAATCTGCAAATACAGGAACAGCAGCTGCAGGTTAAACAAAAGGAATTCGACGCGAAAAGCAAACAGCTTGAAATAGACAAGTTAAATGAAAATATCAACAACGCGACTGTATCAAGCGAAATAGACGGAGTCGTAAAATCTATTAATAACAAAAACGGCGGCGACATGTACTCAGGCGGAGACGATTCCTTCATAACAGTTATGAAAACAGGCGAGTTCCGCGTTAAAGGCAAGATGAACGAACAGAACATGGCCTCCCTTTCAGAAGGAACCGCCGTCATAGTCCATTCAAGAACTGATGAAAATCTGTCATGGAAAGGTTCAATTTCAAAAATAGACTGGGAAAATCCGAAAGCGAATCAAAATTCGGTCAATTACGGCACCGAAGATTCTATGACTAACAGCAGCAACTATCCTTTCTATGTGGAGCTCGAAAACAGTTCCAACCTTCGAATGGGACAGCATGTATATATCGAGCCCGACTTCGGACAGTCTGAAGAAAAAGAAGGTCTCTGGCTTGACGAATATATGATAGATATGACAGATCCTGCCCATCCCTTTGTCTGGGCGGCTGGTGAAAACGAGCGTCTTGAAAAACGTCCGGTAAAATTGGGCGAACATGACGACAATCTGCTTCAGTATCAGATACTGGAAGGTCTTTCACCTGAGGACGCGATAACTTTCCCTGACCCGAATCTTAAGGAAGGAATGCAGACCGCGGTAAGCGCCGACGGATCCATGGGACAGAGTACTCCCGTATCCGAAGGCGATAATAACGCCTCAGAGCCTGCCGTAGACATTGGAAACGATATAGCTGTAGATGAAGCAGTATCAACAACAGACGAAGCCGTTGATTTTTAATTTAATGTATCAGATAAGAAAGAGGAACATCGCATGATTATAGATATGCAAAACATCTGTAAAGAATATATTCAGGGCAAAATGAAAATCCCCGTCCTCAAAGACATATGCTTTCAGATGGAGGAAGGAGAATATACGGCGATCATGGGGCCGTCCGGATCGGGAAAAACGACTCTGATGAATATAATCGGCTGTCTTGACAGAGCTACAAGCGGAAAATTTCTGCTCGACGGCCATGACGTCAGTATGTGCAGCGAAAATCAGATGTCAGATATACGGCTTGAAAAGGTCGGTTTTGTATTTCAGACATTTCAGCTGCTTTCCGGAATGTCAGCTTTGGAAAATGTCGCTCTTCCCCTTACATACGCCGGTATCCCGAAAAAAGAACGTTTGAAACGCGCCGGCGAACTTCTTGAGCGCGTAGGCCTTTCCGACAGGGCTTCATTCAAGCCGTCTCAGCTTTCAGGCGGTCAGAAGCAGCGTGTGGCAATCGCCCGCGCCATGGTAAATCATCCTAAAATACTTCTGGCCGACGAGCATACGGGGGCGCTCGATTCTCACTCGGGAGATCAGATTATGGAATTATTTGAAGAGCTGAACAGCGCCGGAGTAAGTATCCTCATGATAACTCATGACGCTAATATAGCATCCCGCGCCTCCCGCATCGTTGAAATACGGGACGGCATTTTAAATACAAAAACCGCTGTCCTGCCCGAAAAGGAGGTGATCTCTACGTGAACAAAAAGAAAAAAATTTTCGCCGGAATCCTCATACCGGTTATCG
>CASEDW010000242.1 GCA_949286775.1 uncultured Eubacteriales bacterium
CCGAGAGGTTTTGAGGTTCATACCATTAAAGATGAAACCCATGAGGAGAGAATGTATCCTTTCATGTGGAGGTTTTGGACAAAGACCCCGGTTAAAGGGAAAATCGCCATATTTGGCGGCAGCTGGTACAGAAAAGTTCTCATAGACAGGTTTGAAGACAGAACACCCGATAAAGAGCTTGAATTTGATTTTGACTCGATTAATTCATTCGAGCGGCAGCTTACTGACGGCGGAAATCTGATCATCAAACTTTTGCTGATAATAGATAAGGAAGAGCAGAAAAAAAGATTTGATAAGCTTGAAGAAAATATAGAAACAGCATGGCGCGTTACAGACGGCGACAGGAAAAGAAATGAAGAGTTTGAACGATATTCAGAAATGATGGAGGAGATGCTCTTTAATACAGATACTGATTACGCGCCCTGGACGATAATAGAATCAGTCGACAGACGCTACGCGACAGTAAAAATTTATAATACAGTGATAAAAGCTATGACAGCACAGATCAATAAAGTCAAAGAGGCCGCGCAAAGTCGCGAAACGGCAGCAGATGACAATGACGATAAGATGCAGGTTTCAATCCTGTCAAAAGCAGATATTTCACTCAAATATTCGCGTGAAGAATACAGAAAAAAACTCGACTATTATCAGAAAAAGATAGAACTGCTGCACAGCGAGCTGTACCGAAAGAGAATTCCTGTGGTCATTTGCTTTGAGGGTTGGGACGCCTCAGGAAAAGGCGGCGCTATCAAAAGACTGACGGATCATATGGATCCCCGCGGGTACGTGGTTCATCCGACAGCCGCTCCAAATGATATCGAAAAAGCCCATCATTATCTGTGGCGTTTTTGGAGAGCCATGCCAAAAGCAGGACATATTTCCATATTTGACAGAACATGGTACGGACGCGTTATGGTAGAGCGTATTGAAAAATTATGTTCACCCGATGAATGGAAGAGAGCATACAGAGAGATAAATGAAATGGAAGAGGATCTGTACGACGAAGGAGCCGTCATTATCAAATTCTGGATGCATATAGATAAAGATGAACAGGAAAAAAGGTTTAAAGAGCGTCAGGCGGATCCCGACAAACAGTGGAAGATTACTGATGAGGACTGGCGCAACCGTGAAAAATGGGACAAGTACGAAACCGCCGTAAATGAGATGATAATGCGAACCTCAACAGAGCATGCTCCCTGGATCATTGTCGAGGGAAATGATAAATATTACGCGCGTATCAAAGTGCTTAAGACTGTAACGGAAGCACTGGAAAAGCGACTTGAAAAAGAGAAAAATTAATAAAATCAGGAAAGAAATCAAATGTACAAAATATTTATTGTTGAAGATGATATCGCGCTGGCAGAGGCAATGAAACGCCAGATTGAGTCATGGGGAAACGAAGCCGTTTATACAAAGGATTTTCAAAATATTATAAAGGAATTCCTCAAATATGATCCTCATATGGTGCTGATGGACATAATGCTGCCTTTTTTCAACGGATATCACTGGTGCACAGAGATACGAAAAATATCAAATGTACCGATAGTATTTATTTCCTCAGCTTCTGACAATATGAATATTGTTATGGCCATGAATATGGGCGGTGATGATTTCATTCAAAAGCCCATAGATCTTGACGTAATGATAGCTAAAATGCAGGCGCTTTTAAGGCGGACTTATGATATCGGAAACAAGACGGCTTTGCTTGAACACAGAGGGGCCTTTCTTAACCTGGACGATACGACCCTTACATACAATAACAGCCGCATAGAACTGACAAAAAATGAATTCCGTATTTTAAGGACATTGCTCGAAAATAAAGGAAAAGTAGTCAGCAGAGATACTCTTATGAATAAACTCTGGCAGATGGACGAATATGTGGAAGAAAATACTCTTACGGTTAATGTAAACCGCCTTCGAAAAAAACTTGAAGCAGCAGGACTTAAGGATTTTATAACAACGAAAGTCGGCAGCGGATATATAATAGAAAACTGAATTTACGAGAGATTTAATAAAATGAATAATGATAAACAGCCCTGCTTATTTGCTCAGTATATAAAACAGAATATCGTTGTAATATTATTTTTCGCGGCAGCCGCTTTCATATCCGTTCTTGTTTTTTATTTATATGAGCTTCCTGTTGAAGCGGTCATATATGCGTTAGTTTTATGTCTTTTACTGGCTGCCATCATAATACCGTTCAGGTATTACCGCTATTACAGACGGCATCGGGATTATATAAATGCTATGAATAATATAAGACTGATGATAAACAGCCTGCCAGATCCTGAAACACTTACTGAATATGACAGCAGAAATATTATTTCAGAGCTTGCGAAAGAATTGGAAAATGCTCTGAATGAATATGAAAATGACAGGAACGAAAGCATCGACTTTTATACAACATGGGTGCATCAGATAAAAACTCCGATTTCTGTTATGAGAATGATTCTTGAGAGCGAGGATACCGACGAACACCGTGAACTTATGGCGGAATTATTCAGGATAGAGCAGTATGCTGAAATGGTGCTGACTTATTTAAGGCTCGGAAGCGAAACATCAGATTATGTATTCAAAGAGTATGATATTGACGGAATCATAAAACAGGCGATCAGGAAATATGCTCCTCTTTTTATTCGCAGAAAGATAAAGATCGACTATAAACCTGTTCACGCGCGGATACTTACTGATGAAAAATGGCTTTTATTTATAATTGAGCAAGTACTGTCAAACAGCGCGAAATATACTTTTGAAGGCTCCGTTACCATAAGTTTTACTAAAAATGAAATGCTGAAAATTTCTGATACGGGAATTGGCATAGCTCCGGAAGATCTTCCGCGTATTTTCGAAAAAGGATTTACAGGATATAACGGACGTTCCGATAAAAAATCTACAGGACTCGGTTTGTACCTGTGTAAAACGGCAGCGGAGAAATTAGGATATAAAATATACGCGGAATCATTGCCGGGAAAAGGCACAACGATCTCGATAGATCTGCATAAAGAAAAGATCGTTTTCGATTAAAGATATTGCATATGACAACGGACATTACAAAAATGTCACATCATTAAGCCGGTTTGTCACCTAAACAGATTTTGGTGCGCCGGCTTTTCAATTATGATAAGGGCATAAAACAAAAGCAGGAGGCTTTAAAACAATGGCAATATTAGAAGCTAAAAGTCTGAAAAAAATCTATACGACAAGGTTCGGACAGACAAGCGTTCAGGCGCTTTCAAATGTGTCCTTTTCAGTAGAACCGGGCGAATATGTCGCTATAATGGGTGAATCCGGTTCGGGTAAAACAACACTTTTAAATATTCTCGCGGCTCTCGACAAACCAACATCGGGAGAAGTTCTTCTCGACGGCATGAATCTTTCTTCAGTACGCGAAAAAGACATAGCCGCGTTCAGAAGGGACAATCTGGGATTCGTATTTCAGGAATTCAATCTTCTTGATACATTTTCCATCAGAGATAATATACTTCTGCCG
>CASEDW010000243.1 GCA_949286775.1 uncultured Eubacteriales bacterium
ATAATAAGCGTCGTTTACGGCATACGTCACTTTTCCGGCGTGTCGGCAGTCGCCTATCCTGTTGACAACAGGAGCGCTGTTGCAAAGTTCCATGAAAAGTTCCTCTTTTGCTCTGTATCCGAGAGCAAGCACAACTGTATCCGCCTCGATAAAGCTCTGCACGCCGTCTTTTCCTTTTACATATACTCCATTTTCCGTGATGCTCTCTACCGCCGTATTTACCGCCGCTTTGACATTTCTGTCTCTGAACTCGACTTTAACGGCTGTCTGGTAAAAGATCTCCGCTTCCTTGGCAATATCATCTTTAAGCTCTATGACGACGACTTCTCTTCCTTCTCTTGCAAGATGAGCGGCTGTTTCGCATCCTACAAGTCCTCCTCCGAGAACGACTGCCTTCTTTCCAACCCCGGCTTCATTTCCATATACATTTTCTGCTAAAATAACGTTTTTACCATTGATTCCTTTCATATTAGGAATGATCGGCGCCGCGCCGTTAGCCACAAAGAGAACATCCGGTTTTTCTTTTTCAACGAGCTCTTTTGTAACCGGCGTATTCAATACTATTTTGACATTATTTTTATGCAGTTTATACTCGAGAGTCTCTTTGAATTCATAGAGGCCGTATTTAAAGTCCACATATTTTGCAAAATTAAGGGCGCCTCCAAGTCTGTCAGAAGCTTCATATAAAACGACGTCGTGACCGCGCTCAGCCGCCGTAACCGCCGCCTGCATTCCGCCAGGGCCACCGCCGGCGATCATTACTTTTTTAGGCGTTGTAGGCTGCGCTTTTGCGATCCATTCGTTGTATTCATTTCCGATAACGGGATTAACGGTGCATGAAGACCATCCTGTCTTTAATGATTCGCAGAAACATCCCATACATCTTACGCATTTTGTTATTTCCTTTTCGCGTCCGTCACGAAGTTTATTCGGAAGATAAGGATCAGCAAGGAGCGGACGGCCAAGTTCTACTATATCTGCCTTTCCTGTCGCGATTATATCCTCCATCATTTCCGGATCAGTTATCGCTCCTACTGTTGAAATCGGAACATGCACTTCCTTGCGGATCGCTTCAGCAAGATATACGTTTGGTCCTTTTTTAGCGAACTGAGTAGGATGAGTGCGGTTATAGAGTTCCAGATCTTCGTGTATTCCGCCTGATACATTGATAAGATCGCATTTATCCTGGATCATTTTCGCCAGATTGATGCCATCTTCAAGGGTAAGACCGCCCTCGATAAATTCATCGCCGCTCATACGTACTTCGATCGGAAATCCCGGTCCTACATGTCTTCTGATCGACTCAAGAGCCATGATAAGCGGTTTCGCTCTGTTTTCAAAGCTTCCTCCAAACTCATCTGTTCTGTGATTTGTCCTCAGTGACAGAAACTGTCCGAACAGCCATCCGTGTCCTGCATGAACCATGCACATTTCAAATCCGGCGCGTTTAAGCACTTCCGCGCCTTTTCCAAAAGATTCTATAACTTCAAGCAAAAGCTCTTTCGGCATCTCTTTTACGGGTCCTGCCGGAGTCATCTCAGCGCTTGCGCCGTAGGCTACCTTTCCGCCTTTATCCGCGCCGGCAAGCGAAGAAAGTCCGCCCCATTTTCCGCCGTGAGAAAGTTCCGCGCTCGGCACTGCCCCATGACGCTTTATGGCTGCTGCCAGCTGCGCAAGTCCCACGAGAGACGTCGGATTGTCAAGCTCTACCTGACGGTCATGGGATTTTCCTGTCTTAGTGTGAACGATGCTCTCTCCCATAGTTACAACCGCCGCGCCGCCTTTTGCCTTAAGCTCATAATAAGCTATCGTATCCAGCGTGAGATTTCCGTCCACTGCTCCCCAGTTAAGGGACGTAGGCGCTGAAAAAATTCTGTTTTTTAGCGTCAGCGAACCGATTTTAATCGGCGTAAATAGATTAGTGTATTTTGTATTCATCTTTTCCTCCGTTTTTCCTTTATAAGTTGAACCGAACAAAGATATTTATATCTTCCGCTCTAATGTTTAATAAAAGTTTACCTTATGAGAAAAAGCAATGTAAATGACATATGTCATACACACTGCTTTTTGTCATGTCAAATAGTTCGTATTATTTTTTCTTTCCTAATGCTGCTTTTTCAATTCCTTTTTTGCCTTTCCTTTTCTGTTTTCGGCGGTAATAGTAAGGAAAAGTATTACCATAAGCAGAATTCCCATCGCCGCTTCATTAATCTCCGAAGATGCGTATCCCATCATCTTGAGACCGTTTTCGATAACCATTACGACAAAAGCGCCTATGATAACTTTATACGAACGCGCAGTCGAGCCACCTCTTACGAGAACGCCTCCGACAAATATACCTATCAATACTTTTATTTCAAAGTTGCTTCCCATCGTTGTGCTTGTTCCGCCAAGGCGCGCTACAGTAAATATTCCTGCTATCGCCGCTGTAATTCCGGAAATTATGAACGCGAAAATCTTTGTTTTTATAACAGGAACTCCGGAATATCCTGCTACTACTTCATTTTCACCTATAGCCTGGCAGCGTTTTCCGATCTTTGTATATTCAAAAATAAACCAGCAGACCGCTACTATCAGTACAAGAAGCGGAATCTTAAATTCATTTCTCTGAAGCATCGTTATTTCAGGACTGGCGAAACTGATTCCGACAACAGACTGTATGTAATTAACTACACCGCGCACGCCTATCGCCATTGCAAGGGTACACATGAATGACGCCATCTTGCATTTTGCCGTCAAAAAACCCGTGAGCACTCCGAATCCGGCGCCTATGGCAATAGCCACAACCACCATTAAGAATGTGCTTCCCGTTGTCTGATAAGCCACATCGCCCACTACAGCCGATAAAGCGAGCACAACGCCGACAGAAAGATCTACGCTTCCCAATGCCGCGACAAAAAGCGTTCCGCTGCAGGCGATGAGCAGCACTACCGTCTGGTCTATGAGCATAGTTATATTCATAGGAGACAGCATTTTACCCTCTGTGAACAAACTAAAGATAATCAGCATCAGAACGAGGGCTATAACAGGCGTAAATTTACCGATATTTACTTTCTTTGTCATCATACCATCACCTCTATCAATGCTTCCTGCGTAAAGTTCTCACCACGCGTAAAAGTTCCGCGGATTTTACCGTTTTTCATTACAATAAGTCTGTCTGACATACCGAGAACTTCCGGCAGTTCGTCGGAGATAAGGATAATGGCCAGTCCGTTTTTCTTTGCGTTCTGCATGACATGATATATGTACGCCTTAACAGAAACATCTACTCCTCGAGTAGGACAGTCCATGATAATGACATCGAGGTCTTTTAAAAGCCAGCGTCCGAGGTTGACCTTCTGTTTATTTCCGCCTGACAATCCGTCCATATGCTGATAGATACTGCTGCATTTTACACTGTAATCATCGACGCCTTTCTGCGCCATCTGTTTTATGCTGGAAGGACTTATATAAGGCTTCTTACCCTGAAGTTCGTCAAGGGATGGAAGTGCGAAATTAGAAGCTATACTGTCAGTCATCATAAGAGCTTCCGCGTCACGATCCTTAGGAACATATGCCATTCCGTTTGATATCGCGTCATGAATAGACCTTATTTCGATATTTTTCTGTTTTAGAGTTACCGATCCGTTTTTATAAGAGGTAATGCCGTAAAGCACTTTTCCCAAATCGTGAATTCCCGAATCAGATAATCCGCAAAACCCGAGGATCTCGCCTTTATGGAGCTCAAAGGATACGTCTTCAACCTCATCCGGCACTGTAACATTTTTGACTTCAAGCATAACTTCATCACTGTAGTCAGATTCACTGTCTGTTCTGTAATAATCTCCCGAGATTTCACGGCCTACCATAAGCTGCTTTATCCTGTCGACTGTAATATCATCGCAGCTGCATGTTTCGATAAGTTCTCCGTCACGCAGCACGGAAATATTGTCGCAGATTTCTATCATCTCTTCCAGATCATGAGTAATGATTATGATTGTCTTGCCTGCTTCTTTAAGCTGGCTGATCAGCCTGTAGAGCATGTTTCTGTTATTCTGCGAAAGAGACTGTGTAACTTCATCGAGTATAAGTATATCCGGATCGCCTGACAGCGCTCTTGCCAGCTCAACCATTTTTCTCGACTCAATATGCATTGTGTCGCATGTTTTTTCAAAAGGCACTTTCATAAGACCGTATTTGTCAAAAAGAGCCTCCGCCTGTCTGTAGATTTCTTTCATATCCAGCACAGGACCTTTCTTAAACTGTCCGAGTCTTCCGGCAAATACGTTTACTGCCGCCGGAAGATTATTTAATACGCCGAGTTCCTGAACTACAATGCCGATTTTATTTTTAATGGCATCCACAGGATTTTTTGGATTATATTCTTTCCCATTCAATATCATAGTTCCTTCATCTTTTATATAAATCCCGGCAATCTGCTGAAGCAATGTTGATTTACCCGAACCGTTTTCGCCTGCAAGCCCGCGTATTTCCCCGCGTTCAAGTGTAAAGTCGATATGATTGTTGGCTACCGTAGGTCCGAAATATTTGCATAAACCTTTTATCTGAAGGATCGCGTCCATTATTTCACCACCTTCTTTACATTTCTCTGCGCGAGTACGCCAAATACTATAACAATAATACCAAGTACCGCCTCCTGCCATGTTCCTGACGGGACACCAAGAAATGTCAGTACATTGAAAATCGTATAAACAAGAAGTGAACAGATAGGCACTCCTATCATTATATTGATTTTGTTTGATAAAACAGACGCCAGCATGTATCCTGCCATCGGCTGGAATATCATCGAAAGCGACGTAAGTCCAGTTTTTATAGAAAGGCGCGCGTTATAGCTTTCGTTTAAAAATGCCGAACAGCCTACGAAAAATCCGCATATGATGCCCACCATGATAATAGTCTTCGCGGTATTGATACCCATTGATTCTGACAGTTTAATGCCGTTTCCGAGCGAACGGATATTAAGACCTATTTCCGTGCGGTTATAAATTATATATGCGAGCACAAGGCCTATGGCAAAAATAATATAGATGTATGGCGCTCTTCCAAGCATTCTCAAATCGCCGTCAAGCTGAGGAATTGTCATACCCGCGTCAACCTTCGCGTTTGAATAAAACATTCCCACCGCTTCATAGATCATCGCCATACCGATTCCGGCTATCCACGACGGAATCTTCGTATAGACAAAAATAAGGAAATTTATCGTCATAAGAACGATTCCCGAGATGACTCCGCCCAGGATCACTCCGGGAAATCCGAACATAAGTCCAAATTCGCCTGCCATATTTGCGGACAGTACGATAACCGCGCCTATGGACATATCAGTATAATCGCAGGCAAATACAAAACACATGCCCCATGCTACGAAGGTAGGGATAATAGCATGCGAAGTCAACACTATCAGATTGCTTGCCGACAGAAATCGACCGTCAAAGGCGGCATTGAATGCCAATGCCGCCGCAAGAATAACAGCAATGATGATAATGACTTTTATACTGTTTTTCTTTTTAATTGCATTTGTTTCCACGTTGTCCTCCAATTGCAGTAATCAACCGATAATTCTCTTTAACTTCTGATTATTCGCCAAACGTTACCGTTTCAAGAGAGAAGTTATCAAAGAAATCAAGATATGTCTGATATGTTACATCAGGGCCGATAAGAGATTTCATTGTTTCCGCATCAAGAGGATGTCCCGTGAAGAATACTTCGTTATAACGGTCAGCAAGTTCCGCCGTTACCTTAAATGTAGGTATCATATCCATCATCGGAGGATTTCCGTTCTCATCAAGAATCTTATTTCCTGAAGCTGCGTTGTAAAGAAGCGTAACGCCGATCGTTGTGTCAAGAGCCGCTCCCGAATAAGCAACGTCGATAGAGCCATCTTTTACAAGATCAAGCGCGTCAGCCGTAATGTCTGAACAGTAAATAACCATTTCACGTCCCGAGTAATTGTCAAGAGCCGAAAGCGCTGAAATAGCGTAATCGCCTGTAAGGGCATATGTAGCTTCCGCGTCAGGATTTGCTGAAAGAAGATCGTCTTCTTTCGCCGTAGCTTCTGAAGGATCCGAACAACGCGCAACCGCCACTACTTCTCCGCCGCCTGCCTCAAATGTATCTGTGAATCCGTTTGTACGGCCATCATGAATAACGTCGCCTACGCTTCCGCCTAAGATCATGGCTGTTTTGATGCCTGCGTCAAGCATATCTTCAGCCGCCATGACACCCTGATCATAAGGATTAACTCCAACGCTTCCTACGTAATATTCATTTTTATTAAGAGCTTCTATAACGCTCTCATCTGTCGGTATCTGATCATAAAACAAAAATGGCACCTGACCCTGCTGAAGCGTGCTTGAAATAGAGGAATAAGCAGCCGCGTTAAATCCGAAAACCATACATCCGTCATAGTCCGAAGATGCTATAGTCTGTATATTTGACGTCTGCGTATCAGCGTTAAAATTATCGTTGAATATCGAAAATTCGCTTCCGATAGCGTTAAATCCGTATTCAAGATGTCCTACATAATTATCAAGCGCCGGAACTCCCTGTCCTACGATATCTCCGGCAAAACTCATGGCTTCAAGTTCTCCTGACGCATCAGCGTTGTCTGATGACGTATCTGATGACTCCTTGGAATCTTCCTGCGCCGCAGGCGCCTCTGATTTTGATTCCGATGAAGGAGTTTCTTCATTTGCTCCGCATCCCGCAAACAAACCTGCAGTAAGAACAACTGCTGTTGATAACGCTAAAAGTCTTTTTTTCATCTCGTTCCCCTTTCTTTTTTGCCATACAATATATATATATATATTAATATCATATTGACATGAGTTTAGCACAGGACAAAAAACAGCGCATATGACATATGTCATCTGCGCTGTTTTTTGTCGTATTATATATTTTAGACAATTACTTTTATGCATTATTCCGATATTTTATCAAAAATAACCATCTTTTGTTCTTTATGCAGGTTATTCCCACTCGGGATATTCTATCTCGACGAGAGTCAGTCCGTGGGCCGGAGCTGTCGGTCCTGCCGCCGAGCGGTCTTTTTTTTCAAGTATTTCTTTTATATCTTCCGGTTTTATCGCTCCTTTTCCTACCTCTATCAGCGTTCCTGCGATAATCCTAACCATATTATAAAGAAATCCGTTTCCGGTAATCGTGAACGTTATCATATCGTCTTCTTTGTCCACCATCGCGGAATATATAGTCCTGACGGTAGACTTTTTCTCCTGATTAGCGGAACAGAAGCTTTTAAAATCATGCGGGCCTACAAACTCGGAAGCCGCCATATTCATCGCGTCGACGTCGAGCTTTCCGTAATAAAAAAAGCTGTCCTTTCGCCTGGTAGGATCGGGAAATCTTCTGTTAAGTATCTTGTATTCATATGTTTTAATCGTCTCCGTGTACCGCGGATGAAACTCCATCGGCACTTCAAAGGACTGCTGAATACAGATATCCTCCGGAAGCCGTGAGTTTAATCCGTAGGCAAACTTATCTCCGGGGATGCGCGATTCGGTATCAAATACCGCCACATTTCCGAGGGCATGGACTCCCGCGTCCGTTCTGCTCGCCCCGATAGTATGTATGTCTTCGCCCAGCCATTCAGAAAGCGCCTTGTCTATCGTTCCCTGTATGGAAACAGCGTTATTTTGAATCTGCCAGCCGCTGTAATTTGTCCCGTCATATGCGATTTCAAGAAATATTCTTCTCATATATTAAAACCCAAATACTATTCTAAATGTAATAACAACTCCAAGATATAGAGCTATCACAAAATAAGCCGCGCCGTCCGCTCCTTTATACTTTAGCGGTTTCATATGAGTGCGACCTTTGCCTCCATGATAGCATCGCGCCTCCATCGCCAGCGCCAGATCGTTTGCCCTTCTGAATGATGACACAAAAAGAGGAACAAGGATCGGTATCATAGCTTTCGCTTTTTTAATAATATTTCCGTTTTCGAAATCAGCGCCCCTCGCCATCTGAGCCTTCATTATCTTGTCAGCTTCTTCCATTATGATTGGTATGAACCTTAAGGCGATGGACATCATCATAGCGATCTCATGAACGGGAAAATGAATGACTTTAAGCGGCGTGAACAGTTTTTCCAATCCGTCGGTCAGCTTGTTCGGAGTCGTCGTAAGAGTCATCAGCGAAGCCCCGAGTATCAGATATGTAAACCTTAAAGCC
>CASEDW010000244.1 GCA_949286775.1 uncultured Eubacteriales bacterium
CAGGGATATTATTTTTCATATCTGGAACTTCGATATAACTTATCGCTCCGCCGGGAGAAAGCTTCTGAAATTCTGCCTCTTTAGAAAGCTTGTCAAAAGCATTAATTTCTTCTCTCACATTTATGTGATAGCTGTTTGTAATATAGTTATGATCCGTAATTTCAGGGATGATACCAAAACGCCTCTGAAGGCACTTGGCGAAGTTATAAGTCGCTGATTCTAACGGAGTCCCATAAACTGAATAATCTATATTTTCAGCAGCTTTCCATTTAGAACAAGCGTCATTAAGTGCCTGCATTACCTTAAGCCCGAACTCTTTGCCTACTTCTTCGGTATGGCTCTTGCCCGTCATGTATCTTACACATTCGTATAATCCGGCATATCCAAGAGAAATCGTTGAATATCCGTTATACAGGAGCTTGTCGATAGTTTCTCCAGGTTCAAGCCGCGCAAGTGCTCCGTCCTGCCAGAGGATAGGAGCTACATCTGACGGCGTTCCGAGAAGTCTTTCATGTCTGATTCTCAAAGCCTTATGGCAAAGTTCCAAGCGTTCATCCATAAGCATCCAGAACTTATCCATATCGCCGCCTGATGAAAGTGCAATATCAGGAAGAGAAAGAGTTACGACGCCCTGATTGAAGCGTCCGTAGTATTTATGAACTCCGGGCTTATAATTTTTTGCCTTAGCGATATTCCCTACTCCTGCGTCGGTGAAGCGGTCAGGTGTAAGGAAGCTCCTGCAGCCCATCGCGGTGTAACAGTCGCCCTTAAGTTCCAGCGCTTTCTTTTCAGAAATATAATCGGGAACCATCCTTTTGGCAGTACACGCGGCTGCAAGCTCGGTAAGATAGAAGTACTTTGTTCCCGGCCTGACATTATCTTCCTGGAGTACATATATAAGTTTCGGAAACGCCGGTGTAATGTAGTGACCGCTCCTGTCTTTGACCCCTAATATGCGTTGGTGAAGCATCACTTTAATGCATAACGCGAGATCGTCTCTTGTCTGTCCTTCCGGAACTTCGTTCAAATACATAAACACAGTAACGAAAGGAGCTTGTCCGTTTGTGGACTGAAGGGTAATCAGCTGGTACTGGATCGTTTGACAACCAGCCTCAACTTCCTTTCGCACTTCTTTTTCCACAAGCTCGGTAAATTTATCATCTGATATACGGACTTCTGCTGCTTTAAGTTCTTCGCCCAAGCGTTTTCTGATTTTCTGTCTTGATACATCTACAAATGGAGCGAGATGCGAAAGCGTAATGGTTTGTCCTCCAAACTGAGAGCTCGCTACCTGGGCAACTACCTGTGAGGCGACCGTGCAGGCTGTTGAAAAACTCTTGGGCTTGTCGATTCCCGTACCGCTGATGCATGTCCCGTTTTGGAGCATGTCTTCAAGGTTCACGAGGTCGCAGTTGTGGATATGCTGCGCGAAATAGTCAGCATCATGGAAATGGATTATGCCCTGTTCATGAGCTTTTACAATGTCCTCGGAGAGAAGGTATTTATTTGTGTAGTATCTGCTCCATTCCCCGGCCATATAATCGCGTTGCACAGAAACGATAGTTGTATCCTTATTAGAGTTTTCCTGTTTAACCTCTTCGTTCTGGACAGAAACACTTCCATCCGCGTTTTTAGTTACTTCGATGATTCCCTGGATCTTTGCATCCAGTGCAGTCATCTTTCTTTTTTCCTGATGTAAGTGACGGTAATCATGATAAAGAAGAAATACCGTATATGCTCTTTTGCAGATCTCCTCTTCCACGATATCCTGGATCTCTTCAACACTCAGTGCCCTGGATTTTTTGTAGATCTGCGCGGTAACGATTTCCGTTATTTCGTTGATCTGATCCTCTGTAAGTCTTTTATCAGGGCGCATTTCCTCAACATTTGCTTTGGAAATTGCGTTTTTGATTTTCACGGGCTCATAAGGAACCTGGCGACCTGAGCGTTTGATGATGAAACGGGATTCACTCTGATTTGCATCTTTGACTTTATTAAATCCATCTTTGTACATATTATTTACCTCCTTTTCATATGACAGATTTTTCCTTGTACCTTAAGAGTGTCTTTTTTCTGTAGAAGTAATATTCAAAGAAAGAAGTCATATGAAAATTTGTACATATAAAGAGTGTTGAAAAAGCATGGAAATAATCGGGGAAATATTGAGAAAAACAAAGCTTAATTTTCAAAACATAAAATCATGAAAGATAATTAGAGATGTTTTAGAAAAATACAGATATAAATAGCGTATACGGGATTCGAACCCGATATTTTCGCCTTGAGAGAGCGATGTCCTTACCTGTTAGACGAATACGCCTTGTTGTTATAGCGCTTGCGGGATTTGAACCCTGCATCTCTGCCTTGAAAGGGCAGCATCCTATCCTTTAGACGAAAGCGCCGAAGAATCATGCTGCAGAAGTAACTATGATATCGTCTATCTTAACGTGCCATATAGAAGCCAGTATGACCAGATTGTCAATGGTCGGTACGGACTTTCCGTTTTGCCAATTACAAACGCTTGTGGAGGTTATTCCGCAAGCATTTTGTATGTCACGGATCGTCATGCCGGCTTTTATTCTCATATCATGAATGTTTTGTCCTGTAGCTTTCATATCAATAGAAATCATAATAGTATTCTCCTTTCTTAAAAATCATTGATCACACAAATCGGGATGACAGGATTCGAACCTG
>CASEDW010000245.1 GCA_949286775.1 uncultured Eubacteriales bacterium
AATTACTCTAATATTCCTCAATAGCTCAGTCGGTAGAGCATTCGGCTGTTAACCGAAGTGTCGTAGGTTCAAGTCCTACTTGGGGAGGAAAAGACATTCCATAAGGAATGTCTTTTTTGTTTACCTGAATTATAAAATCTGATTAGAATGAAAATAAACAGGAGATTCCGATGAAAACTCATATATATAATACTGTCAATTGCGGAGTATATTTTGTAAACGGCGATACCGGAATATTTATAGACGGACTGTTTGACGGACGGGTATATGGATATTCAAAAACAGAGGATAAAGTTTTAAAAGCATGTATTGAAAAGACGGAACCCTTTAACAATTTAAAGGCACTTATCTTTACGCATAAGCATTTTGATCATTTTAATGAAGAAATGGTTAAGCAGGTTACGGAAAAAAATAAAGATATATTGGTATATGCTCCTGAATATCAGAAGAGTACGATACAAACGACGATAATAAGAATAGGCGTTGAGTTTTTTCAAATCGGGCCGTTTGAGATTTACGCGATAAAGACAATTCATGATGGAGACGCAGCGCTTCGTGCCGAGCCTCATGTTTCCTTTGTTATAAATACTGATGAAGAGACCTTCTTTTTTGCGGGCGACGCGCTTTTCAGAGAAGGCGAAGCTGAAAAAGTAGACGGTTACTGCGTAAACTGGGTAGATATAGCGTTTATAAATCCGTATCATACGATGCATGGAGGAAACAGAACATTTTTACGCAAACTTGATCCCATGAAAGTTGCGCTTATTCACAGATCTTTTGAAGAAGACGATACATATAATATGCATAAACTTTTTGAAATTGCAAAAAAACATTATCCTGAGGATCTGCCGGAAATGATAGAGCCTGATTATGACAGCTGGATTCAGTAAAATATAGCTGACTTAAGAAAGATAAATGAAAAGTTATGGACACAAAATCGTATGAAGATATCCGATTTGTGTCCATTTGTTGTTTAATGTCTAATTATATTGTCCTTTGATTCATCACATGATAGTAGCGTCTTTAAACATGCATTCAATAAATTCATCGGCTGTTATACTGCCTAAATACATTGAAAGCGAAACTGAATCGAGAACTTTTCTGATATCTGTAGGATTATAAGTTGTTCCGATCAGGGCGTCTTCTAATTCCTTTATGTCTGACAGTCCGAGAAAATCGCCTGAGATGCTGCACTCTGATATTTTTTTATTTTTAACATCATATTTTAAGGTGAGAAGACCTGATGGAAAACGCTGTTCAGTATTAAAGCTGAAGTTGGGTTCTCCGCCTATATTCCAATCCCAGGTTGAATATTTTGTCTGTTGAATTTCTTTTACAGCTTCCAGTTCCTCCGGCGTTAAATGATATTCAGTCATAGGTTCTAAAGCTTCTCTAAGTTTGCTCCAGAATGTTTTCATATCCATTGAAAGGCCAAGCTCAGTTTTGATATTTGTCACGCGGCTTTTAACAGAAGTAATGCCTTTTGACTGAAGCTTTGTCTGATCTACGTTAAGAACGCTCGCAAGCAGATTCAGATTCGAATCGTATAGTAATGTTCCGTGGTGAAGAAGACGCTGGTGTACATATGACTGGGCTGTGCCTGAAAATTTCTTTCCGTTTAAAAGCATGTCGTTGCGGCCGCTCAATTGCGCCGGTATTCCCATCTTATTTAATGCTGTAATTATATAAGAAGAAAGAGCCATTTTGTCGAGCTTTTCCGGTTCAGTGCACGTAGAGATATATGAGAAATTGAGATTTCCCAGGTCGTGATAAACTGTTCCCCCGCCTGTTGAACGGCGCACAACAGAAACATTGTTAGCGCGGGCGGCGTCTAAATTAATTTCCCGGGCCATATTCTGATAGCGTCCGACAATGATCGCGTTGTCGTTTTGCCAAAGCATGAGAATCTCAGGAAATTGCGTGAGGTTTTTCTGGCAGTATTCTTCAAGAGCCAGATTCCATGTAGGGTCGGTTTCATAAGATGGTATGTAGATCATAATAACCTCCGTAAAGT
>CASEDW010000246.1 GCA_949286775.1 uncultured Eubacteriales bacterium
CATGATTCAACACCTGTTCTCCGTACTGCGTCGCGACACAAAGATCATGTTCAGTGCTTCGTTCGCACAGCCATTCCGACAATTTTCTTCCTTCGCTTGTTCCCGCAAATAAAAGTATTCTGCTCATATCTTATCTTCTCTCTGACGGATATCCTCTTTTTGTTACAAGTTTTCCGTCGATGATCTCCGCTGTGGAGTTTCCTATAAACACCGTAGTAAACATATTTACTTTTTTCTCACGCAGTTCTTTTAATGTACATACCGTATACTTCGTGCCGTCACGTCCGATATTTTCCACGTATCCGCAGCATCTGTCAGGTTCTATCTCTCTTAACAGAATATCGCAGGCCTTCTGCAGATAGTCGTGGCGTTTTTTGCTGGAAGGATTGTAGATTGCCATGGCAAAATCAGCCTGCGCCGCAAGCAAAAGTCTTTTTTCTATCTTGTCCCAGGGCGTCAAAAGATCGCTTAAGCTTATAACGCAGAAATCATGATTAAGTGGCGCTCCCAAAACGGCTGCTCCGCTCGAAGCCGCAGTAACTCCTGGTACGACTTCGATTTCGCACTCGGGATAAGCTTTTCCGATCTCATACATAAGCGACGCCATTCCGTATATTCCTGCGTCTCCCGAGCAGATGAGCGCGACTTTCTTTCCTTTCATCGCTTCCTCATAGCACATGACGCACCTTTTTTCTTCCTGAAGCATCGGCGTTGACATAAGCTCCTTATCTTTAAGATCGTCTTCCAAAAGCTCAAGGTATACGGTATATCCTATTATTGTATCGCACTGTCTTAATATTCTAAGCGCCTGTCCCGTCATCATCTCTTCTTTTCCGGGGCCTATTCCGATTATATATATTTTATTCATATGATGTTAATCTCCATTCTGATTTTGCTATGGCAAGAGTTATTCCGTTTTCAGCCTGTTTACGCAAAACAAGACTTTTGTCCGCCTCAAATAAGCTGCCGCTGCCTGCCGCTGCTGCCCTTTCCGAAACGCATCCTGTCCCAACTTTGCTCATCACAAAATCACTTTCGGAAAAATCGCCCTGTATTTTATTTAATTCATCAGGTGTAAAGGTTTCGAAAGGCACGTTCAATTCTTCTGCGAATAACAACAGACCTTCTTCATCTTTTTTTATATCAACGGAAGCTATCTTTCTGATCTGGCGTTTATCTATATTAAGGCTTTTAAGCACATCCGTAACAAACGCGCCGATCTCTTCTTTTGTCTTTCCTCTCCTGCATCCGATCCCGAGAACATAAACTTTTGGCAACAGATACAGTTTTGCGTTTATCTCAGGTTTGCCGTTTGAAACGACAAATTTTCCTATATAAACATCAAAATCCTTTTTTTCAGAATCGCGATTTTCTGTCAGATGAATTTTAATACCCTTTTCTTCAAGCATTGCGGCGTCTTTTTCATCTATGCGGCACAGATTTGTATCTATCAGGATATCGACTGCTCTGCAGTCAAGAACCTTTGACGATACTTTCGCTATGCCGTCTTTGTTGTAAATCACAAGCTCATTTTTTTTCGCAAACAGATCTATCGCAAACTTATTGTTTATATCAGTCGATGTAGTTATGACAGGAACGGCTTTCATAGCATCAGCTATCATGTGCGCCGTCTCGTTTGCTCCGCCTATATGACCCGACAGGATCGGTATCACAAAACGCGCCCTGTCGTCCATAACGATAACAGGACTGTCGCAGAGCTTGCTCCTGACACATCCTGCTACAGATCTTACCGCTATACCGGCTGCTCCTATAAAAAGTATCGCGTCTTTTTCTTCAAACCGTTCTTTAGCCCAGTCATCAAGAGCATACTCAACATATCTCACATCGGGATCATCAGCGCATTTTTCTTTAAGTGCGCTGCACTTGCAGAAACACGACAGTTCAAGTTCCTGATTTTGACCGCAAATATTTTTCAGTTTTTTCATCTGTTCATAACCGCTCTTAGTAAAGCATATAGCCGATAAAATCATTTGCGATCACCTGCTCTTCTTTAAATATTATATCTTCGCTTTGCGAAATCCCGTTGAAAAATCCGCGGCATATAATCTCGATCTGCTGTATCCCGAATTGGCGACAGCATCCCCTACAAGGATAATGGCCGTTTTTGTTATATTGTGCTCTTTTGCCGTTTTTTCAAGAGTCTTCACGGTACATATGTATTTTTCTTCTTCCGGCCATGTCGCCTTGTATATTATAGCTGCCGGCGTATCCGGCTCATATCCGCCTTTTATAAGACGCCTGCTCAATTCTCCTGACATACCTGCGCTTAAATATATCGCCATCGACGCGCGGTGCGCCGCAAAGCTCTCTATCGATTCCTTTTCCGGAACGCCTGTTTTCCCCGCCATCCTTGTGATGATGAGCGACTGGGAAACATCGGGAAGAGTGTACTCAAGATTTAACGAAGCGGCGGCTCCGAATGCCGCGCTGACTCCCGGCGTCGTCCTGTACTCAATTCCGAGTTCATCCAGAATATCCATCTGCTCGCGTATGGCTCCGTATATGCTCGCGTCTCCGGTATGAAGGCGCACCGTCATCTTGTTTTCCGCTTCCGCTTTTTTAATCACATCCAACACTTCTTCAAGAGTCATATACGCGCTGTTATGGATCTCGCAGTTTTCTTTTGCGTATTCAAGAAGCTGAGGATTTACAAGGGAGCCCGCGTATATTATCACGTCAGCTTCTTTTAAAAGATTCATGCCCCTTACAGTTATCAGATCTACAGCTCCCGGTCCCGCGCCAACAAAGTTAAC
>CASEDW010000247.1 GCA_949286775.1 uncultured Eubacteriales bacterium
AGAACTTACGGCGGATCAGGAAGCATGGCTTAACGCCCATCCTGATTTCAACTGGGATGAAGAATGCGCTAACGCAAAAGCTGTAGCGGAGTGTCTTAAGGCTGACGGATGGACATTCGCGAGCCATACCTGGGGTCATATCCATATTGGCGAAGTAGATATGCAGAGACTTCAGACGGATACAGAAAAATGGCTCCAGTATGTAGAGCCGCTCGTAGGAGATGTAGATATCATTATCTTCGCTCACGGACAGGATCTTGCGGCATGGAATGAAGATTACGGTTCAGCCGAAAAATTCACATATCTCAAGAGCCAGGGATTCAATATCTACTGCAACGTAGATTCTTCACAGTATTTTGTACAGCTTGAAGACGGATTCCTTCGAATGGGAAGACGAAATCTTGACGGATACAGACTCTGGTGGGCTGTTTACGGAGACAACGATAAGACATCAGATCTTTACGACTCATCGATCGCAATCGATCCGCTCAGACCGACAGACGCGAGCCTGTATGAACTTTAATAACGAACAGCTTTAATGAGGACTTGAGAATGAACTTAAAAGGACGAGATTTTTTAACGCTTAAAGATTTTACTAAAGAAGAAATTATTTATCTTCTCGATCTTGCAGCGGAATATAAACAGAAAAAGAAAAAAGGAGTTCTTCACGATACGCTCAGAGGAAAAAATGTCGCGCTTATTTTTGAAAAGACAAGTACGCGTACACGCTGTGCTTTTGAAGTTGCGGCAAATGACCTCGGCATGGGAAGCACATATCTTGATCCCGGCGCATCCCAGATAGGTAAAAAAGAGAGCATCGCCGATACGGCGCAGGTTCTCTGCCGTATGTTTGACGGAATAGAGTACCGCGGATACGGTCAGGAGATAGTTGAAGAGCTCGCGAAATATTCTACAGTTCCGGTATGGAACGGACTTACAAATGAATATCATCCGACTCAGATGCTGGCGGACATGCTGACAATCAGGGAACACTTCAAAAAGCTTGAAGGATTAAAGCTTGTATACCTTGGAGACGCCCGTTACAATACGGGAAATTCGCTGATGGTCGTATGTTCAAAGCTCGGACTTCATTTTACGGCATGCGCTCCTAAAGAATATTTCCCTAACGCGAAACTCGTGGCGCAGTGTGAAGAATACTGCGAAGAAAGCAAGGGAACAATTACCCTTACGGAAAAGATTACGGCGGCATGCAAAGGAGCCGATATCATATGCACCGACGTATGGGTTTCGATGGGAGAGCCTGACGAGGTTTGGGAGAAACGTATCAATGATCTTTCGCCGTACAAAGTTACGACAGAGATCATGAATCTCGCGTCGCCGAACGCGATCTTCCTTCACTGTTTGCCTTCATTCCACGACCTGAATACGGAAATAGGAAAGACCATAGCTGAGAAATACGGACTTACGGAAATGGAAGTTTCCGATGAGGTATTTAAGTCAAAGGCCTCTCTCGTATTTGACGAAGCTGAAAACCGTATGCATACGATCAAGGCTGTAATGGCGGCGACACTCGGAGCAGTTTAATCAATTATCAGTAATACCGGCCGGTTCTTAGAAATGAGAACCGGCTATTCGCTTACAAAAAAGTATTATAAAAAACCGGAGGGAAATATGGTTCTTTGCGGAGCTAACGCTTATGAACAGAAATATTATCTGAATCAGGAATTTTCCGGTCTTCCTACGCAGATCAAAGAAGAGCTTCAGATAATGTGCGTTTTATATACAGAGGAAATCGGAGGAATATTTACCGTTGAATTTGATGATGAGGACGGAACGCTTCTTCTGAAAACTAATTCCGAAGAAAATGATTTCGCCTATGACGAGATCGGAGCGGAATTAAAGATAAGACAGCTTATGCGGGAAAAGCAGGAGCTTTTTAAATCTCTCGAGCTTTATTATAAGATTTTCGTCGACGGCGATATTCCTGAGGAACTTTTGAAGGAGTCCGAAAATGCTTAAGGAAGTGATGATCGGGAATGTAAAGGTCGAGACGCCGCTGGGACTTGCGCCGCTGGCAGGAGTTACAGACGTAAGTTTCAGAAAACTGTGCCGGGAGCATGGAGCGGGAATTGTCACGACAGAAATGGTCAGCGCGAAAGCGATCGTCTATAAAAACAGAAACACATTCGCACTTATGAAAACGGCGCCGGATGAACATCCGTGCGCGGTTCAGCTTTTTGGAAGCGATCCCGAAGCGCTTTCAGAAGCCGTAAAGATGATCGAAGAGAGACCATTTGATATAATAGATTTCAATATGGGCTGTCCGGTACCAAAAGTTGTAAGAAACAAAGAAGGTTCGGCTTTAATGACTGATACGCGGGCGGCATATCTTGCGATAAGCGCCCTGGTAAATTCAACAAAAAAGCCTGTGACTGTGAAAATCCGTGCTGGATTTGACAGTGAGCATATAAATGCCGTCAAGATCGCGAAACTTGCGCAGGACTGCGGAGTAAGTATGATCGCCGTTCACGGACGGACAAGGGAACAGTATTACAGCGGGAAAGCCGACTTGAATATTATAAGAGAAGTAAAAAAAGCGGTATCTGTTCCGGTATTTGGAAACGGCGACGTCACAGACGGACCGAGCGCCGAAAGAATGCTTAATGAAACAGGATGCGACGGGATTTTGATAGGGCGCGGAGCTATGGGAAATCCATGGGTCTTTGAACAGATAAAATATTATCTTCAAACAGGAAAAATGCCGGCGCCGCCGTCAACAGAAGAGGTGTTCGATATGATAATTACCCATGCGAAAATGCTCTGTGAAGAAAACGGCGAAGCGATGGGAATACGTCAGATGAGAACCCATGCGGCATGTTACGTCAAAGGATTCAGATGCGCCGCGAAGATACGCCAAAAGATGAATCATATACAGACTTTAGAGGAGCTTAAGGCGTTGTTTTCTTGACATCCCGGGGCTTTTACTTTATACTTATTGCGCTAAAATATCCTCTTATAGAAAGAAGGGAGCTAATAATGGAAGCAAAAAAGAACATTTTGACATATGCAGGTCTTAAAAAACTCGAGGCAGAGCTTGAAGACTTAACAGTAAATCAGCGTAAAGCGATCGCTAAAAAGATACAGGAAGCCAGAGAACAGGGAGATCTTTCTGAAAACGCGGAATATGACGCGGCTAAAGACGAGCAGAGGGATATCGAGGCGCGTATCGAAGAGATCCAGACTATTCTTAAAAACGCTGAAATCGTAGATGAGAGCGAAGCGGCTACAGACAAGATAAATATCGGATGTAAAGTGAAATTATATGATATGGAATACGACGAAGAGCTTGAGTACTCGATCGTGGGAAGCACTGAGGCAAACAGTCTTCAGGGCAAGATCTCTAACGAGTCTCCGGTGGGAAAAGCTCTTATCGGCGCGAAAGTCGGCGATATCGTAGAAGCGGAAACACCGTCTGACGTGATCAAATTCAAAGTTTTATCTATAGAGAGAAATATCTAATCGGAGGGAAAAATGGCTAAGGGAAATCAGAACCAGACGACAGATCTGAATCAGCTCTTAAAGGTCAGACGTGAAAAGCTGGCCGAACTCCAGGCAAAAGGCTGCGATCCGTTTGTAATCAGAAAATATGATCAGACGCATCATTCTGCTGAAGTAAAAGAACTGTACAACGCGCATGAAGCTAAGCTTCTCGCGGGACGTCCTGCAGTAAATACAGAGGGCATGGATGAAGACGCGGCAAAAGAAGCTGTAAACAATGACTACAATGAAAGACGCGCTATAATGGACGCTTCTCCAATAAATGTAAGCATTGCCGGACGTATGATGTTTAAACGTGTCATGGGAAAAGCTTCTTTCTGCAATATACAGGATCTTCAGGGAAGCATTCAGGTATATGTGGCAAGAGACGCGATCGGAGAAGAAGCATACGCAGATTTTAAAAAATCTGACATCGGTGATATCTATGGCGTCAAGGGATACGCTTTCAGGACAAAAACAGGCGAAGTTTCTATCCATGCGACAGAAATGACTCTTCTTTCAAAGAGCCTTCAGATACTTCCGGAAAAATTCCACGGAATGACAAACACAGACCTCCGTTACCGTCAGCGTTATATAGACCTTATAATGAATGAAGACGCGAAGTCTACATTTATAAAGAGATCAAAGATAATATCAAGCATCCGCCGTTATCTTGATTCACAGGGATTCCTCGAGGTTGAAACTCCGATGCTCGTTTCAAATGCGGGCGGAGCAGCGGCTCGTCCGTTCGAGACGCATTTCAACGCCCTTGATGAAGATTTCAAACTCCGTATATCTCTTGAGCTCTATCTTAAGAGACTTATTGTCGGCGGACTTGAAAAAGTATATGAGATCGGACGCGTATTCAGAAATGAAGGTCTCGATACAAGGCATAATCCTGAGTTTACTCTTATGGAGCTCTATCAGGCATATACAGATTACAACGGCATGATGGATCTTACAGAAAACATGTACCGTCATGTTGCAAAGGAAGTTCTCGGAACGACGACTATCGTTTACAACGGTATCGAGATGGATCTCGGAAAGCCTTTCGAGCGTATCACTATGGTTGATGCCGTTAAGAAATACGCGGGCATTGATTTCGATCAGGTTAAGGATACCGAAGAAGCGAAAAAACTCGCTAAAGAACACAATATCGAATTTGAAGACAGACATAAAAAAGGCGATATCCTCAATCTCTTCTTTGAAGAGTATGTGGAGGAGCACCTTATCCAGCCTACATTTGTCATGGATCATCCTATCGAGATCTCGCCTCTCACAAAGAAAAAACCGGACAAACCGGATTATGTAGAGAGATTTGAGTTGTTCATGAACGGATGGGAAATGTGCAACGCGTATTCAGAGCTTAACGATCCTATCGATCAGAGAGAGCGTTTCGCTCAGCAGGATGCTAACGCCGCTGCGGGAGACGATGAAGCTCAGCATACGGATGAGGATTTCCTCAACGCGCTTGAGATCGGTATGCCGCCTACAGGAGGCATCGGCTACGGCATTGACAGACTCTGCATGCTCTTTACGGACAGCGCGGCGATAAGAGACGTGCTGCTGTTCCCGACAATGAAGTCCATCGGCGGAAGCGATGCATCTAAAAAGGCCGGAAACGGCGCGGCTGCATCTGAAACATGCGTATCAAAAGAAGCAGCGGGCATTGACCTTTCAAAGGTGAAAGTTGAGCCGCTCTTTGAAGATTTTGTCGATTTTGAGACATTCAGCAAATCGGATTTCAGAGTGGTTAAGGTTGAGGCGTGCGAAGCAGTTCCGAAGAGCAA
>CASEDW010000248.1 GCA_949286775.1 uncultured Eubacteriales bacterium
CCAATCGCCTTCAGGCCAGTTGTTCCAGTACCATGAAGTGACGTTTCCGCTGTCATCACTTGTTAAACTGAGCCAGAAAATCGTTTCCCCCGTCGCTTTCTTTACATAAGTGCCTTTTGAATTTTCGTCCAGTCTCTTCCAGTTATCGCCTAAAAGAGCAGCGTCGAAGGCGTCGACATTGTCGCCGATTTTGCATCCGTAAAGCGCTACAGAAGCATTTCCGTCGTTTCTCATGCTCGCTATGCCGTACTCCGGATCAAACTCGAGATAATATCCGTCTTTGACATACGAATCGTCGCTCATCTGCCATGGCTCGGTGAGCTCCATTCCCAATAAATCTACGAGCGGTTCATAATCTTCGAAATAATCCGATATCTCTATCGTATTTTCGTCATTTTCATTTGCGGAAGTTTCTTCACTGCTTTCAGGTTCATCGCTTGATGATGAAGTTACAATCTCAGTTCCTGTTATCTCTTCATCCTTCAAATCATTTTCATCTGATGAAGAGCTGTTTGATTCTGATTCGGATGTTTCAGAAGTTTCGCTGTCGTCAGTATCAGATGTATTTTCACTGCTGACTGTGGAAGTTTCATCTTGTGTTTCCGCTTTTTCCTTCGGGATTCCGCATGCAGAAATTGAAAAAATCATACAAGAAGCCGCAGACAGCGCGATAATCTTTTTTATTGCTTTTCGCATTTAAGTTCCTCCGATTTTAAATATTCACTAAAATTGTATCACTTTTTGATATATTATCAACAGATAAAAAGTTTTGATTGTATTTCTCCCAGTCCGGCTATACAATACAACTAAATATTGAACTGTTTTTTTAGTGAGGTTTTATGCTTACTTTTAATGATCTTACAAAAAATGATCTTGAATCGCTTGATGATTATTACAAACGCTGTGACTTTGATCCGGGCAATTATTCTGGTAAAGCAAAACTTCAGCAGCTTGAAACACGCAAGATTAAATGGTGCGTATCAAACGGCTGTCTGATCGTGCAGAACATCGTCGAAGATAAGCTGCTGTATGATTTTCCTGTTAAGGGTTCTGATGGAAATATCGACGCCGCTCTTTCTGAAATCGAATTTTATTCATACGAACAAGGCTGCTTTCCGGCATTTATCTTTGTACCTGACACAGAAACCGGATATTTGATGAACAGATACCGTTATGTACATATTGAAGATTTTCCGTTGCTGAACAGCTCTGTATTTTTCCCTGTGAGCGATATTTATGAGTGCCTCTCTTTTATTCCTTCAATCACAACAGACAGGCTTACTCTCAATGAAATCAAAAAAGCTGATATTCCCGACTATAACCGGCTCGTCCTTGATAAGGAACGCAACAAATGGTGGGGATATGACGACCTGGGTTCCCTTGAAGAGCCATTTACCGAGGAAAGTTTTTATAACGTGGCGAAAAGCGACTGGAAAGCGCGCCTTGCAATTAATTTCGCGATACGTCTTAACGGAAAAATGATCGGCGAAGCGGTGCTGTACCATTTTGACCTTAAGGGCGGAGCTGAACTTGGAGCCCGCGTTTCAAGAGAATATTCCGGCAAAGGATACGGCACGGAAGCTTTTCAGGCTGTATGCAAATGGGCGCTGCACGACCTGCGTATGTTAAAAGTCGTAGCGAAATGCTATAATGAAAACGCCGCGTCATATAAAATGCTGTCCTCCTGCATGGAAAATACAGGCTCAGACGAAACTTTTTATTATTTTGAAACTCAGAAAACAACTCAATGACTCAGATCAAAGGACTTAATCATGGAATTGCATAATTTTACACTCAAGGATAAAAGCTGGATTGATCCGATAGTTATGGCGGAAAATACCCGAAACTCGGATTTCTGCTTCAGCACATTGTATCTGTGGAATACCGACCCTGATATTAAAACAGGACTTATCGACAACAGACTGATCGTCCGTTCAAAATTTTATGGCAAAACAGTTTATGTAGCGCCCATAGGAACAGGGCCGATCGCGCCAGTAGTAAGAAAGATCAAGGCAGACTGCGACAGAGATAACATTAAAATGGCGATATACGGCGTCACAGAAGAAATGAAGAACCAGCTGGAGCAGGAAATGCCCGGCGAACTTCTGTTTACGGAAACCGTAGATCAGGAAGATTATATTTATGACATAAATAAA
>CASEDW010000249.1 GCA_949286775.1 uncultured Eubacteriales bacterium
ATACACGGTTTTTAAAAGGGATATATTTATGAAAAAAATTGCAATAATGGGTTCTACAGGCTCTATCGGAACTCAGACGCTTGATATTGTCAGGCATTACGATGAGTTTAAAGTTGTGGGTCTGAGCGCCGGAAAAAATATAGATTTACTCGAAAAGCAGGCAAGAGAATTCTTGCCTGAACTTATTGTTATCGAAAATAAAAATGACGCAGACACACTGAGATCACATTTATCAGATACAAATATTAAAGTTGCTTCGGGTATGGAGGGACTTATAGAATTAGCGCAGCTTGAGTCGTCTGACATTTTTGTAACCGCGATCGTCGGAATGATAGGGATAAGGCCTACTATCGCGGCAATCAATTCAGGCAAAGATATAGCTCTTGCGAATAAAGAAACGCTTGTCACCGCCGGTCATATTATTATGCCCCTTGCAAAGAAAAAAGGCGTAAGCATCATTCCGGTTGACAGCGAACACAGCGCTATATTTCAATGTTTGCAGGGTGCTCCTAAAACATCGCCAATATATAGAATCTGGCTGACAGCCTCTGGAGGAGCTTTCAGAGGTAAAAAGACTGATGAACTCATAGATGTATGCGCGAAAGACGCGCTTATAAATCCCAACTGGTCTATGGGAAACAAAGTTACGATAGATTCAGCTTCCCTTTGCAACAAAGGGCTTGAGGTCATAGAGGCTCACTGGCTTTTTGACGTCGATATCGATCAGATAACCGTAGTGATTCAGCCCCAGAGCATAGTTCATTCCATGGTGGAATTTAAGGACACGGCTGTCATCGCGCAGCTCGGCACGCCTGACATGCACGTAGCAATTCAGTACGCGCTGACATACCCGGACAGATATTATACTAAAACTGAGCGCTTGGACTTTCTCAAATTAAATTCAATCGCCTTTGAAAAGCCTGATACCGATACATTTAAAGGACTGCCTCTCGCGATAGAAGCGGGAAAGACTGGCGGCTCAATGCCGACTGTTTTTAATGCCTCTAATGAAGCAGCGGTGGAAAAATTTCTGAGAGGTCAGATCGGATTTTTAGATATATATAAGATAATTGAAGAATCAATGGATCATCATACAAATATCACTGATCCTTCATTAGAAGAAATTCTTGAGGTTGAAAGGCTTACCCGCGAATTTATTGAAAGTAGGTGGTAATCCTGATAATTATTATTGGGCTGCTTATATTAAGCGGCACTATTATGTTTCATGAACTTGGACATTTTGTTTTTGCCAAGTTATGCAAAGTTAAAGTAAATGAATTTGCCCTCGGAATGGGGCCTAAAATCCTTTCATTTCAAAGAGGTGAAACGACATATGCGCTGAGACTGTTTCCGATAGGCGGCATGTGCGCCATGCAGGGTGAAGATGAAGAGGACGACACGGAGGGAAGTTTTCAGAAGGCAAAAGTGTGGCAGAGAATTCTTATCGTTGCCGCAGGGCCGATATTTAATTTCATTCTCGCTTTTATAATCGCCCTGATTGTCATTTTCTGCACAGGGGTTGATCCTGCGAGAATTACCGATGTATATACCGACTCTCCGGCGTATGCCGCAGGACTTCGCGAAGGCGATATAGTAACCAAATATGAAGGACAGGGCGTTTCTAATGCTCGTGAACTTTACATGTATTCTGTTTTTGACGGACTTCCTGAAGATTCAATTGATCTTGAAGTTCAGCGCGGCACTCAAAAGATCGATATTAGTTTTTCGCCTCAGATAACCAAACAATATATGCTTGGCATTAACTACAGTACTGAAAGCGACAGTGTGACAATTACAGGCTTCGGTGAAGATTCGCCGCTTGAAAAAGCCGGTCTCAAGGCCGGAGATACGATAATTTCAATCAATGGTTCTGACGTCAGCACGGTTGAAAAGTTTAATACATATCTTGCGAATAATCCGCTGGACGGATCTGAACTTGAAATAGGATATCAAAGAGATGGAAAAACATTCACAATAACGGCATCGCCTGTTATAACGGAATCCATGGGCGGCGGTTTCGCTTTTAATATGGCAAGGGAAAAAGCTGATTTCGGCACTTCCATATCCTACAGTTTCGGTGAAATAAAATATTGGATAAATACGACCATTAAATCAATAGGCGGTTTGTTCACAGGACGATTTGCCGTCAGTGATCTTTCAGGA
This sequence comes from uncultured Eubacteriales bacterium, assembly GCA_949286775.1. GTDB lineage: Bacteria > Bacillota > Clostridia > Lachnospirales > Lachnospiraceae > Alectryocaccobium. The sequence goes on from CASEDW010000249.1 coordinate 2,164, forward strand.
CCTGTAGGAGTAGTAAGCGTCATCGGAGACGTATATGAATCGGCCAGGCCTGAAGGCGGATTCACAGTGCTCATGTCGCTTTTGAATATAGTAATTTTGCTTTCGGCAAACTTAGGAGTCATGAATCTGCTTCCGCTTCCTGCCCTTGACGGAGGACGGCTGATATTTCTTTTCGTTGAAATGATACGGCGAAAGCCATGCAATCAGCGGCTGGAGGGAACAATACATTTTATCGGAATAGTGGCTTTACTCGGACTGGCCGTATTTGTGGCGTTTAACGATGTGATTAAACTATTCTGATAAGACGACAAATTGTTTTTGACTTTGACTCAATACCATAATATAATAGTTGCGTCACATTTTGTTTGATGTAAAAAAACTCTTTTAGGAGGCAAATATAATATGTCTAATTGTGCAATCGTAGGAGTAAACTGGGGCGACGAAGGAAAAGGCCGTATGGTCGATCTTCTTACTGAGGATTACGATATAGTTGTACGCTATCAGGGCGGCGGTAATGCCGGTCATACAGTTATAAATGAATTCGGTAAATTTGCGCTTCATCTTTTACCTTCAGGTATTTTCAGAAAAGGAGTAGTAAATATTCTCGGAAATGGCGTTGCGCTTGATCCGGAAAATCTTTGGTCTGAAATAGAGTACCTCAGAGAAAAAGGAATCGAAGTAACTCCTGATAATCTTAAGATCAGCAACAGAGCTTCTATCCTTCTCCCGTGGCACAGAGATCTTGACGGATTGGAAGAGGCAAGACTTGCAGATAAAAAATACGGTTCAACAAAACAGGGTATCGCGCCGTTTTATTCTGATAAATATCAGAAAAAAACTGTTCTTTGCGGAGATCTTTATTATAAAGATAAACTCATGTCAAGACTTGCCGATATCGCTGAATGGAAGAATCTTACACTTACTAAAGTATATTCGGCGAAGCCTTATACAATGGAGATGCTTGAAAAATGGGTTGATGATTTCGGTGAAAAAATCAAACCTTTTGTTTGCGATACCGGAATATTCTTAAGAGATTCGATTGCGGCAGGTAAAAAAGTTCTTTATGAAGCACAGCTGGGAACGCTGCGTGATCTTGATTTCGGAATTGTTCCTTATACGACATCTTCAAATCCTATAGCTGCATATGCTCCAATCGGATCAGGCTTCCCTTCAGCAAAAATCGAAGAGGTAGTCGGAGTTGTAAAAGCATATTCTTCATGTGTAGGTGAAGGTCCTTTCACATGTGAAATGTTTGGAGACGAGGCGGAAGAGCTTCGTAAAGCCGGCTTTGAGTACGGCGCAAAGACAGGACGTCCTCGCCGTGTCGGACCTATCGATATTGTTGCGACGCGTTACGGCGCTCAGATGCAGGGAGCTACATCGATCGCGCTTACTAAAATAGACGTTTTAAGTTATATGGATAAGATTCCTGTATGCGCTCATTATATGCTGAACGGCGAGATTACAGATGAGTTCCCGTTCCCGACTATTCTTCCGGAGGCGAAACCGGTTATTGAATACATGGACGGATGGAAAACAGATATCTCAGGAGTTCGCAAATGGGAAGATCTTCCTAAAGCGGCACAGGATTATGTACTTTATATTGAAAAAGAAATCGGCGTGTTTATTAAATACGTATCTGTAGGAGCAGAACGTGACGCAATCATTATTCGCGAGGAGAAATAATTTTCATGAAGAATAAATATGAATCACCATTATCATCGAGATATGCTTCAGATTATATGCTTGAACTCTTTTCGGCTCAGAAAAGAATTGAAACATGGAGAAGACTCTGGATCGCTCTTGCAAGAGCAGAACATGAGCTGGGACTTCCTGTCACTAAAGAACAGGTAGAAGAGCTTGAAGCCCATGTAACGGATATTGATTTTGAAGTGGCTGCTGCAAGAGAAAAAGAAGTCCGTCATGACGTTATGGCTCATGTATATGCTTATGGAAAAGTTGCTCCTTCAGCAGCGGGAATAATCCATCTCGGCGCTACAAGCTGCTACGTTACAGACAATGCGGATGTAATTCTTTACAGAGACGGCCTTAAGTATCTTAGAAATGAGCTTTTGGGAGTAATCGCAAATCTTGCTGATTTTGCAGAAAAATATAAATCTCTTCCAACTCTTGGATATACCCATTACCAGCCTGCGCAGCTTGTTACGGTAGGTAAGAGGGCTGCTCTTTGGATGCAGGATTTCATGTCAGATCTTGAAGAGCTCGATTTTGTCATCGGATCTATGAAAATGCTTGGATGCCGCGGTACGACAGGTACAGAGGCAAGCTTTATGGATCTTTTTGAAGGCGACAGAGAAAAGATTCTTGAGATGAACAGAAAAATCTGTGCTGAATTTGATTTCACAGAAATCTTTGATGTTGCGGGACAGACATATCCGAGAAAACTTGATTCAAGAATACTTAACTGTCTTTCATCTATCGCTCAGAGCGCGTACAGAATGGCAAATGATATTCGCCTTCTTCAGCATGACAGACAGCTTGAAGAGCCGTTTGAGAAAAATCAGATCGGTTCATCAGCCATGGCTTATAAGAGAAATCCGATGCGTTCTGAAAGAATCTGTTCTCTTTCACGTTACCTTATGGCTGACGCCGCAAACGCGCCTATGACAGCTTCTGTACAGTGGCTTGAAAGAACGCTTGACGATTCAGCTAACAGAAGAATTTCAATGCCTGAAGGTTTCCTTTGCGCCGACGCTATATTGAGACTTGCGCAGAATGTAACATCAGGAATTGTAGTAAACGAGAAGATCGTTGAAAAAACAGTTATGGAATATCTTCCGTTCATCGCGACGGAAAATCTTATGATGGAAGCCGTAAAACGAGGCGGGAACAGACAGGAACTTCATGAACTTATCCGTACATGTTCTATGAAAGCGACGGCTGAAATGAAGCAGGGACTCGGATGCGATCTTCTTAAATATCTTTCTCAGCATAAGGAATTTATGATGACGGAAGAGGAGATGAAAGAAGTTCTCAAACCGGAGCTCTATATCGGAAGCTGCCCTCAGCAGGTTGACGATTACCTTAAGAAAGTTAAACCTCTTATAGCTGACCTTGTGCAGGAAGCTCCCGAAATTAATCTTTAATACAAAACAGACTGAAACAGGCTTTATATAAGGCTTTTCAGCCTGCAATATCATGGTGACTCAACGGTAGGGTATTTTGCCCTACCGTAAATAAACGGAGGAAACTAAATGGAACAGGAAAAAGTCATTGTCATTGACTTCGGCGGACAGTACAATCAGCTTGTTGCAAGACGAATTCGTGAATGTAATGTCTATTGTGAGATTTATTCTTATAAAACACCGATCGACAAGATCAAAGAGATGCATCCAAAAGGTATTATCCTTACCGGCGGACCAAACAGTTGTTATGAAGAAGGAGCGCCTACATATTCTAAGGAATTATTTGAACTTGGAATTCCGGTTCTCGGACTTTGCTATGGAGCGCAGCTCATGCAGCACATTCTTGGCGGAAAAGTAGAGAGAGCGGAAGTTCAGGAATACGGTAAAACTCCTGTCAAAGTAGATACAGCTTCACCTTTGTTTAAAGATGTAACTGAAGATACTATATGCTGGATGAGCCACTTCGACTATATCAGCGCCCTTGCTAAAGGTTTCAAATCTGTCGCTCATACAAAGGATTGTCCTGTAGCTGCTGCGGAATGCGCAGAAAAACAGCTTTATGGAATACAGTTCCATCCTGAGGTACTGCATACTCCGGAGGGACCTAAGATGATTTTTAATTTTGTTCGCAATATATGCGGATGCGCCGGAACATGGAGAATGGATTCTTTTGTGGAATCACAGATCGCAGCGATCCGCGAAAAAGTCGGTGACGGAAAAGTACTTCTTGCCCTTTCAGGCGGCGTTGATTCTTCTGTACTGGCTGCGCTTCTGGCCAAAGCTATTGGCAAACAGCTTACATGTGTATTTGTTGATCATGGTCTTCTTCGTAAAAATGAAGGCGATGAAGTTGAGGCCATCTTCGGAGAAAAAGGAAGCTTCGACATCAACTTTGTTCGTGTAAACGCCCAGGAACGCTATTATAAAAAGCTTGAAGGCGTGACAGAGCCGGAGAGCAAAAGAAAGATCATCGGAGAGGAATTCATCCGCGTATTTGAAGAAGAGGCGAAGAAGATCGGTAAAGTTGATTTTCTCGCTCAGGGAACAATTTACCCTGATGTTGTAGAATCTGGACTCGGCGGAGAATCAGCAGTTATCAAGTCTCATCACAACGTGGGAGGACTTCCTGACTATGTTGATTTTAAAGAGATCATCGAGCCTCTGAGAAATCTGTTTAAGGACGAGGTTCGCAAAGCTGGACTTGAACTTGGACTTCCTGAGTTTCTCGTTTACAGACAGCCGTTCCCGGGACCTGGTCTTGGAATAAGAATAATAGGCGATGTAACAGCTGACAAGGTAAAAATTGTTCAGGATGCCGATTATATTTACCGTGAAGAGGTAGATAAGGCCGCGCGTCTTTACAAAGAAGAAAACTGCAAAGATGCTCCCTGGCTTCCAAATCAGTATTTTGCAGCGCTTACAAATATGCGTTCTGTCGGCGTAATGGGAGATGAGAGGACATATGATTACGCTGTAGCGCTTCGCGCAGTCAGAACAATAGATTTTATGACGGCGGAAGCAGCCGATATTCCGTTTGAAGTGCTTCAGATCGTCATGAACCGTATTATCAAAGAAGTACGCGGAGTCAACAGAGTATTTTATGATCTGACGAGTAAACCGCCAGGAACGATAGAGTTCGAGTAAGTAAAGAAATCTGAGAACCCGCATAAACAGGGCGTTTGCGACGCATTAGGGGTCTATTTGGTAACAAAATGATAACACTGGCAACCATGCATTTATTCTTGCGTGAGCTGGAGGTTATCAGGTAAATATTATTTTTGACCAACATAAAAAGGTCTTACCGAATTGAGTGAAATCAGTTTGGTAAGGCCTTTTTTGCTGGTTTTTTATTTTTTCACGTTGGGATAGTTATACCGCCATTGGTCGTATTCTTCTTTCGTGATCTCACCGGATTCCAGTTTTGCAGATTGTTCCTGCCATTCGTGGAACATATCAAACATAGAAAGGTAGGTGGTACCCTTGGTTTTATCAAGCCGCAGGCAGAGTTCCCCATCAATCTCGCCGATATGCAGACCGTAGAGGTCTTCTAGTGCAAACAGCGTGTGCATGAGTCCTACATAGCTGTCAATATCCGGGACAGCCAGTGCATGGGGAGATACCTCGAAAATATCAGCCAGTGCATTGAGATATTTTTCTTTCGGGCTGCGTGCCCCTTTTTCGTACTGTGCAATACGGACATCTGCCTGCATATCGCTGAAGCCAAGCTGCTGTCCAAGATACTTCTGCGTGAACCCATGCAGAAGTCTGAAATGATGGATTCTTTCACCAATCGCCATAACTATCGCTCCTATCTGTTGTTGATAGAAAAAGTATAGCATAAAAGTATAGTGCTGACAAGGAAAACTGATACAAAAAAGTATAGAATTTTTATTTACGGATGCTTGACCAATACAAGAAAGTATAGTAACATATAACCAATACAGAAATGTATAGTAAAAACAAAGGAGGATTTATCAATGGAAAAAATGTTTATGAGAGTGGATGAAGTGATGGAGGCATTGGAAGTTTCCGAATCCTATGCGTACAAGCTGATTAAAAGGCTGAACAGGGAACTGGAAGCGATGGGATGCCAGACCATCCCCGGTCGAGTTGACCGCAAGTATTTTTACCAGCAGTTCTATGGAACAAAATCATATGATGGGAGGGGCTAAGAATGGCAGTTTACAAGAATGAAAGCAATAACACATGGTACGTTATGACAAGGTATCAGGACTGGACAGGAGAGCGCAAGTAGAAATGCAAGCGTGGATTTAAAACGAAGCGGGAGGCAATGGAATGGGAGAATCAGTTCCAACTCCAGAAAAGAGCAAGTGTCAATATGACGATGGAAAGCTTCTGCAAATTATATGAGGAGGATGTAAAGTCAGGTATGAAGAGAAGTACCTGGCTGACAAAAGAAACGATCATTCGGAGTAAGATTATTCCTTATTTAGGACAGAGAAAAGTGTCAGAGATTACTGCAAAAGATGTGATTGATTGGCAGAACACCATTCGGAAACTGAAAAATAAGGCAGGAAAACCGATTTCACCAACGTATTTGAAGATTATTCACGGTCAGCTGAGCGCTATTTTCAACCATGCAATGAAATTCTATGATCTGGCAGCTAATCCGGCGCAGAAAGCAGGAACAATGGGCGCAGAGGAAAGTAAGGAAATGGAATTCTGGACGAAAGAAGAGTATCTAAAATTTTCCGAGGCAATGATGGACAAACCGCTTTCCTATTATGCATTTGAACTGCTCTACTGGTGCGGAGTCCGTGAAGGGGAACTTCTCGCCCTTTCTCCTTCGGACTTCAATTTTGAGAAGAGAACCCTGCGGATCAATAAGTCTTATCAACGCCTGGAGGGGGAGGATGTGATCTCTACCCCAAAGACCAAGAACAGCAACCGGATTGTAAAGATGCCCCAGTTTTTATGTGACGAGATGCAGGACTTTTTCAAACAGTATTACAGCCTGCAGCCAGATGACCGAATTTTCCCGGTCACGAAATATTATCTTTCCCACGAGATGGATCGTGGCTGTAAGGAAAGTGGGGTAAAAAGAATCCGGGTACATGATCTCCGTCACAGCCATGTTTCCCTGCTGATTAATATGGGATTTACAGCTCTTGCAATCGGGAAACGTGTAGGGCATTCTGCGGAAAAGATCACTTACCGGTATGCACATTTATTCCCATCCGTGCAGACAGAGATGGTAGACCGATTGGATCAGGAACGGATGGATGTAATGTTTGAGACTGAAGAATTTACGAAGTAGAGGAGGAAAACAGATGTCAGCAAAAAACAGGGACAGTCAGGGACGTTGGAGGAACAAGACTGTAGCTTTCAGGGTATCACCGGAAGAGGATGAATTGATTGAAACGCTGGTCAGATTATCCGGACTTACGAAGCAGGAATATATTGTCCGGCGCCTGCAGGAAAAAGAAATTGTCGTAGTAGGGAATCCAAGAGTGTATAAAGCACTGAAAATGGAAATGGCAAAAGTTCTGGAGGAGCTTCAGCGCATCAAAGGAGGTGAGGAAGTACCAAAAGATTTATTGGATATGATTAAACAGATTACGGTAACGATGAAAGGGATGAAAGATGGACAGTAAAAAGCCTTTAAGTGTCGGCAAACACCTAAAGGCAGGGATTTGGTAGAATACTCAGACCAAAACTTTCTATGGGTATTCTATCAAAATCTCCTGTTTCTTTCAACGGGAAAATAAGGAGGAACGGATGGAAACAAACAGAGTAGAGATAAAGAAAACAGAAACAAAAAGGATGGAGCCGGATCTAAAGTTGATCAATATGGAAACGGTGGAGGTGGAACAGATTGAATGGCTGTTTTACCCTTTTATCCCTTTTGGGAAGGTAACGATTATTCAGGGAGATCCCGGTGAAGGTAAGACCACGATGGTGCTTCAGATCATTGCAAAACTGACCAGAGGAGAAAAGATTCTGCCGGAGCAGGAACAGGCAATAGAAGTAAAGGATGGAGCAGAAATGGCTGCTGCTTCTGATACGAAATTATTGGAAAGTCCAATGGAGCCCGTGAATGTTATTTACCAGACTGCAGAGGATGGGCTGGGCGATACGATTAAGCCGAGGCTTCTGGCGTCTGGTGCAGACTGTTCCAGAGTATTGGTCATTGATGACCGGGAGCAGCCACTTACTATGCTGGATATCCGGCTGGAGGAAGCTATTGTACAGACAAAAGCCCG
>CASEDW010000250.1 GCA_949286775.1 uncultured Eubacteriales bacterium
AACGAACTTATCCATGTATCTGTGCAGGATTCGGTTGTCGACACGTCCCTGTTTCAGGTATCCTCCTGTCATGTTTATGAAATCCTCGACGCTGTATTTGAGCGTACAGGGAAGCCTGTCGGCGAATGTAGCCCTACTGATTTCGTAGAAACTGTTGTTTTTCCTTGAATATGTAAAGGCGGGAGTTCCGGTGGACTGGCAGAACATGCCTGCGGCAAAAAGCGCCGCGTCGGTGCCTCCCGTGATATCTATAACGCAGTCGTCATGTTTTGAAGCAATCTTTGTCAGAAGCCGGTATATTTTATCGGCTTTGTACATGCTTGTTTCAATAAAATCCACTTCGACGTCTATCCCGCGGGAATGAAAAAAGTTTATTAAAGTTTTTTGCTTTTTGCCGTCAAGAAATATTTCCGTAGGGCAAAGATATATGACTTTTTCAGGTTTAAATGTTTCCGCGCCGAGAACATTTTCAATCGCGCGTTCATCGTAAAGTTCGATCAGTGTTTTCATAATTTTTCCCGATAATATTAAAGATTTTAATGCTTATTTTATACCTGTAATTGTATCATATTTGGCTGTTAATAAGCAAAAGAATCAGAAGCGGAAATACATTTTATCGGTTCGGCGCATATGTCTTTTTCATATGGTGAAGATGGGAGAGGCTTTCAACGGAGGCTTCGCCCATTTGTTCAGACAGAGCGACTATCAGCGCGTCTACGAGCGCGGCGGGAGCAGCCATAGAGTGATATTCCTTTGCTTCGCCGCGGTAAGCGAACAGCATTATGTCGGCTCGTTCTTCTTCCGGGATAAAAGAACGTGAAATAAACGCGAGCGTTTTGTATCCTGCTTCCTTTTGGTAGGCAGTGATCATTTTTCCCTCCTGTGAAAGTTTGGAAAAACTGAACATGACTACAAGATCGTCCTTCGTTGCCTGCGAGAGACCTTCCAGGACTTCTGAACCGCCTGAAGGCAGAAGAACAGATTGAAGACCAAGACGGCGCAGGCGGAACATCAGAAGCTGTCCCAATGAAAATGACGCGCTTTTAGCATGGATAAATATTCTTCGTGAATTTAAAAGGGCTGAAACGGCTTTTTTAAATTCGTCTCTATCAAGCCCTTCCAGTGTTTTTTTTAGATACATCTGCTGACGGATGATCCAGCTGTCGATGGTGAATCCTTCGTCTGAATTTAATGTCTGCATGAGCTTTGCCGCGGGTCCTTCTGAACTGCTCTGATCTGCCACAAGCCGTCTCAGCTCTTTATAATCGACGCAGCCCAGGCGTCTGACAAAACGGGAGATAGTTGTGCCTGAAACGTCAAGTTTGTCTCCGACTTCTCCGATGGAGGAAATCAGAAATTCTTCCGTATTATTGGATATATAATCAAGGATTCGGGATTCTGATTTTGTAATCTGATCCGGCATATGCGGGAATTGTAAAGTCATTTACTGATGTTCCTCCTGTCGCGATGTATTTATGATGATTATGTTACAGTGTAACAGAAAGCCGTTTTATCTTCAATAAATGCGTTTTTATTCACAGACCTTTTTTTCTGAATACCATGATACCTTTAGCAGAAGCAGTAGCTGTGACAGAAACAAGTTCAAAGCCTTTAAGCGCCATCTCGTCTGCCGCCAAACGGATCTTTTCAGCCATTTCGTCCGCTTTTGGAGAATAATCGATGACTATTGTTTTGTGTATCACTGTCGTCCGTCCGACAAATGAAGGAGTGTCCTCATCTTCTTCGTCGCTGAGCAGTATTCCCACATAATCGCCGCCCATGGCATGAATTTCTTTTAGCGCCTGCTTCAGGATACGGGCGGTTCTGACCTGGAAAGCGGCATTTTTTGAAATAAATATATCGTAGCGGTTTGAAGTTATTTCATTGGCAAGCGCGGCAAAAGAATTAATTTCTGATGTGAATTCAGTATAAATACATCCATACTGAGTTGCCTGATGAGTGTCGCTTCCGCTGAGCACAGGCTTCTGTATTCGGTCTGCCAGGGAATATGTCAGTTCCTTTATGACGTCGAGATTTTCGGAGACGTCCTTTCCGTTAAGGTCTATAAAATCGAGCCGTCTGAGCTGATCTTCCGGCAGTTCCGGGATATGACCTCCTTCGCGGAACGGATGAGCTGCCCCTACAATTACATCGTATTTCTCAAACAGATCCATCAATTCTTTAAAAGGAAGAAAGTGATCAGGATTTTTATAAGGAGCAAGACGAAGATTAAGCTCAAGAATAGTTTCAACAGATCCGAGAGCAAGGATGTGTCCGCCCTCCGCAATATCGGTTTCCATTCCGGGAAAAATCCTGAGACCATTTTTTGTTATGAATGTATCGCCGTCGCGTTTGGCTGTAGTTGAAATATAACCGTATAATTCGTCAAACTGCATTGTGTTGAAATGTTCAGTGAGGCAGATAGCGTCTAATCCTGAGTTTTTGGCTTCCTTTAACAGCCAGTCAGTATATTGTGTTGAAAATGGCAGACGTTTTGCCAGCTTTCCGTGTGTATGAAAATCAAGTTTCAATTTCAAGTCCTCTTTTCTAAAATATTGTTGATAATAAAATCGCAACAGCGACCAGTAAAAATGAGATCGCAAGGAACAGCAAGTCGTTGTATGAGACTTTTAAAGATGAAAGCTTCATCTTTTTTACCTCTTTATTGACTGCCGCATAGCGGTAGCCTTTGATCTCGAGCGCTTCAACCGTTGTGCGCGAACGTTTGGCTGTGTTCAGCATAAGCGGATAAAAAGAATGCATGATCACTTTGACCTGGTAAAACAGATATTTTATCTTTCCTGAAAGCTTTTCGTGTTCAGGCGGATTTCCGCGCAATCTAAAAGAAAGAAGTATATTCTGAAATTCTTCCATCAGCATAGGAAGAATGCGGTAGGCATAAGAAATTGAAAAAGACAATCTTTCAGGACAGCCGTACCACATAAGACCGTTTGACAGTTTGTCGGGATCAAGACCTGAGAAGACGGTGATCGACGCCAGAGAGCAGATACCGACTTTAAGAGTCATGATCAGAAGAGGGATGATTGTGGATGCGTTTCCGCCAAAGAACAGCGACACTATTAAAAGATATCCTGTTTGTGTAAATACGCCGATAGCAAATAAAAGCAGCACGAGACCTGCCACACGCGCGAGTACGGTGGTTGCAAGGACTAAAATAAAGCATGCCATTAAAAACCAAAGGCTGTTGACAAACCAAGGAACGATACCGAAAAAAAGATACCATACAATTAGTATACGGGGGTCAAGGGCAGCAATTACTGTGTCGTTGTTGCCGTATGCGTTTTTTAGTACCTGTCCGCGCAGAAAATCAATGGAAAATTTGCTCAGGATATTTTCGGACAGCTTTTTTTTGGTTTTAGATTCCATTATTTTTTACCTCCCTGAAGCTTTTAAGAAATTCATCTATCGTGTAGCAAAAAGCATGACTGTCAAGTGTTCGTCCCATTGTGAATATTTCCGGCGGGCGTATCCCGGAGGTTTCAACTACTTCTTTGTTCCCGAATATCTCATCGCGGGTTCCGTCGGCTATCACATGACCGTTGCATAGTACAACGATTCT
>CASEDW010000251.1 GCA_949286775.1 uncultured Eubacteriales bacterium
CTCCTTCACCTACACCAAAACCGACGCCTGAACCTACTCCGGCTCCAACACCTGAGCCGACGCCTGAACCTACTCCTCAACCGACGCCCGAGCCGACTCCTGTACCAACTCCTGAACCGACGCCTGTGCCGGCTGCTTCTGACTATGGCGACAGCGACTACGGCCCCGGAAGCGACGGCGATACCGGATATGCCGCGGCTCCTGCTGCACCCGCTGTTCCTGATAACAGCGGCGGATCGGACTATACAGACGGCAGCACCGATTACTCGCCGTCGCATCAGAGTGAAGGCGGCAGCAATTATGACAGCGATAGCAATTATAACGATGATTAAAAAAAAATATTTCAAAAAAATTTTTATTAATACCCCGTTTTTTCAAACTTGCCGCCGTAATCTACTAATGTAAGGAAAATAAAAATCAATAAACCAAAACCGAAAGGAGCTATTAATATGAAAACGAGAAGTAAACTTTTTACAGCGATCTCTTCCCTGGCACTTGTATCAACAGTCATTATGACCGGATGCGGAACATCCGCCCCAAGCCAGACAGCTTTAGCGGAAACAGGCATTCTCACGCTGAGCGTTAATCCTGAATTAGAAATAAAATATGACAGCAACGGCAGAGTCATAGATCTTTCGGGACGTAATGATGACGGAAAAACTATTATCAACTCATATCCTGATTATATCGGAAAAGAATGTGACGATGTGCTTCGCGATCTGATAATCGAAATCAATGAGGCAGGCTTTTTTGTTGAAGATATTGACGGAAACGAAAAAAACATAATTCTGCAAATCGAACCGGGTTCAGTTCTTCCTACAAAAGACTTCTTAAATGAAATGGTAGAAAGCACACAAGATGCCGTAAAAGATCTTGATCTTGCCTCCGGAATCGTAACTATCGAAGATGATGACTATGATTCGGCTTATGGAAAAAACGGCGGTCCTTCTCACTATATCACACTTGATAAGGCTAAAGAAATTGCGCTGACACAGGCAGGCATCAATGCTAAAGACGCGAAATTTGAGGACAAGGAATTCGATCACGACGACGGAAATCCTGTTTTCGAACTTGAATTTACGGCAAACGGAAATAAGTACGAATATGACATTCACGCCATCACAGGAAAAGTCATAAAAGCTGAACACGAAATAATTGCCTCTAACGCCGAAAAGCCCGTATCAGACAAGGCAACCGATTACAATGACACCGATTACGGCCCTAATAACGACGGCGTTACCGACTACAACGACACTGACTACGGTCCTAATAACGACGGCGTGACTGATTACAACGACACTGACTACGGTCCTAACAACGACGGCGTTACCGATTACAACGACACTGACTACGGCCCTAATAACGACGGCGTTACCGATTACAACGACACTGACTACGGCCCTAACAACGACGGCGTTACCGACTACAACGACACCGACTACGGCCCTAACAACGACGGCGTGACTGATTACAACGACACTGACTACGGCCCTAACAACGATGGCGTTACCGACTACAACGACACCGACTACGGCCCTAACAACGATGGCGTTACCGACTATGCACCGGCACCGGCGCCTGTGCCGACAACACCTCCTGCAGCTGTAGATCCCGGATACGGTGATTCAGGTTATGACGACGGTGGTGATTCAAATTACGGCGACTCAAACTATGACGACGGCGGCAGCGACTACGACGATGATGGCGACGGCAGCTCAGACTATGACGACTGATTTAAAACCATTATACGCCATGCGTCATGAACTTAAGCACCGGATCAGCTTTCAGGATGATCTGGTGCTTAACGGCAGGCTTAATAAGCTCTTTAGTCACGACAAACATGCAGGTTCCAACGGTACATATCAAATAACAAGTCTCTATTTTGATACTCCGTATGACACTGCCCTTCGCGAAAAGATCGACGGCGTAAACAGACGCGAAAAATTCCGGTTAAGATACTACGGAACCGATACTTCATTTATACGCCTCGAAAAAAAGTATAAATCCAACGGATTATGCGGAAAAAGAAGCGTCAGACTTTCTTTCGAAGAGGTGCAAAAGATCCTCAATAATGACATCGGCTTTCTTCTTGAATCCAAAAATCCTCTTTTAATCGAGTTCTACAGTAAACTTGCTGGCAAAAGACTTTGTCCCAAAACAATTGTAAGTTACGAACGTGAAGCTTATTTTTATGAACCGGGAAATGTACGCATCACACTTGACAGAAATATCCGTTCCGGAATAGGCAACATTGATTTTCTCAATCCGGATATATTGCGGATACCTGTAACGGAACAAGTCACGATACTGGAAATAAAATACGATTCTTTTTTACCTGATATTGTACGTATGGCTGTACAGATTCCCGACAGGCAGGCGTCGGCCTGCTCCAAATACGCCTTATGCCGGCGGTTTGACTAAAATTATTTTAGGAGGAACTCCATGACATTTCAGGATATTTTCAAATCAAGCTTTTTGGAAAATTTAGACGATATCTCTCTTTTAGATATGGCAATAGCAATGATTATCGCCTTTCTGCTTGGTTTGTTTATCTTCTATATTTATAAAAAGACTTACAGCGGCGTAATGTACTCGGCAAGTTTCGGCATCACACTCATCGCGTTATCCCTTATCACTACGTTACTTATCATGACGGTAGTAAGCAACGTCGTTCTTTCATTGGGTATGGTCGGAGCGCTGTCCATAGTACGTTTCCGTGCAGCCATAAAAGAACCTTTGGACATAGCGTTTCTGTTTTGGGCAATAGCCGTGGGAATCGTGCTTGCGGCAGGTCTTATCACTCTTGCTGTATTCGGAAGTATCTTCATAGGCATCATACTCCTGGTATTCTCAAAAAAGAAAACTGTCGATTCTCCTTATATTCTTCTTATACATTGTTCAGACAGTGAAACCGAGGAACAGGCTCGCAGTTTTATCAGTTCCCGGGTCAAGAGGCTTAATCTTAAAAGCAAAAGCGTAGACGGCGGAAATATCGAACTTAATTATGAGGTCAGATTAAAAGATGACAGCAGCGCTTTTGTCAACGAACTGGAGTCTATGCCGGGAGTGTCCGGTGTTGTATTAGTTTCATACAACGGAGATTATATGGGATAAAATATGATAGGGCATAAAAAAATAGATATAATCTGTATAGGAGCGGCTGTTTCAGCTGCTCTTATAACACTACTGCTGATACTCGGCTGCAATTTCGGTATTATCAATATCAGTGATGATTCCGAATATATTAGTCGTCTTTTTGACGACAGCCGCGTGCATACCATCAATATAGACATTGATAATTGGGATGATTTTATAGCCAACGCAAAAAAAGAAGAATATGTAACGTGCGACGTTCAAATAGACGGCGAAGAATTTTATAATGTAGGACTGCGGACAAAAGGAAACAATTCCCTTAGCCTGACTGAAGAATACGGTCTTTCACGCTACAGTCTGAAGCTTGAATTCGACAGATTTATAAAAGGCGGAAATTATTATGGACTTGATAAATTCTCCCTTGATGCTTCATTTCAGGACAACAGTTACCTGAAAACCTATATGGCCTACGACATGATGAGATTTATGGATATCCCGACACCGCTCGCAAGCTATACAAACGTATCAATAAACGGCGTCGATTGGGGACTTTTTCTTGCGATTGAAGAACCGGAAGAATCATTTGCCCGCAGAAATTTCGGCAGCAATCACGGAAAGATATACAAGCCTGATTATCGCTCGTTAAAAGACGAGAATGCCGATATTGCACTGAAATATATTGATGAAGATATTGAAAATTATCCGGGAATTTTTGAAAACGCCAAACTGCTAACTTCTGATGCTGATAAAAAACGGGTTATTGAAGCTTTGAAAACTCTGTCTCTGTCAGAAGGCGCGAATCTTAAATCCGCCGTAAATGTCGATGAAGTTATAAGATATTTTACTGTTCAGGTCTTTGTCATGAACTGGGACAGCTACTTGGGACATACATCCCACAATTACCTGCTGTATGAAGAAGACGGTATACTCAGCATTCTTCCATGGGATTACAATCTTGCTTTCGGAACATATGCTCTTGGAATGACCGATCCTATAAAAGACCCGAACATTATTCTCAACTATCCTATAAATACGCCCGCTGAAGGCAGTATAATGCTGAACAGACCGCTGTATCATAATTTAATGAAGAACAACGAATACTTCGGACTGTATCATGAATACTTTAATAAGCTAATCTCTGAATACTTTGAAAGCGGCAGATTTGAAACTGTTCTTCGCAAGACGCAAAAAATGATCGATCCGTTTGTCCGGGTCGACTCGACAGCTTTCTGTTCATATGAAGATCATCTGATTGCAGTAGATACACTTGAACAGATATGCCTTCTCAGAGCCAAAAGCATACGCGGTCAGCTTGACGGAGATATTCCTGCCACACTTAAATTACAGCATGAATACCCTGAATCTCGTATAGACGCTTCAACAATCGATATTGCTGACCTGGGAGATTTTGAAGATCTTAAAAGCGCGCGCATGCGCCAGAATAATGCCCTTGAAAAGGTTATCAACGGGGCGCGCCAAAATTAAACTTTATTGTCCTGAAACAGCGACGCTGCCAAGTATGGCCTGAACATCCAAGCTGTTTGTGGACACAGCGTTTTCTGTGCCGTCCTGGGTATAGAGATACGCCGTAAATTTGGGTCCGTCGCCTTTTGTTTCAAGATATACGAAAGATTTTCCCATACTGGTGGCGGTATATCCTTCCCATGTGTTTGAGCCAAACACCATCTCTCCTGTAGGAGCGACGTCGTTGTACCACTTATTTTCATCTATATCAGGTACGTCGTCTTCCGAGTTATAGTATCTTATGTCTATATACGGATTAGTCAGTATATCATTCTTAGATGAACCGCCTTTTACAAATCTTAAGCCGGATCCCAAAAAAGTGTTGGAATCTACAGCGTCAAGATCAGGATATCCGATACTGCTCCATCCGTCAGGACAAAGCGCCGTTATCTGGCCTGCGTCCGTCATCTCTCCTGTCACTTCCGTTTCCTGTACGGGAGGATTCTCATTGGTTTCATTTTGGTTTCCGGCGCAGCCGCTTATCATCAGCGACACGGCAAGTATCAACGGCGCAGCCGCGAATTTAATCTTTATTCTTTTCATAAACTGCTTCCTCCTGTTTCAGGATAAAGTTTAAGCGTAGTGTCTTCTTTTTTTAATATTTCCGTGGCGTTTAAAACCATTTCTTCACTCTTAAAGATCGCGAATAAAGCGGAACCGCTTCCTGTCATAACGCATGTTCCGGCGCCAAGTTCACGCATCCTTGACTTGATTTGTTTTATGACGGGAAAGCGCTCTGTAATCGCGTTTTCAAATGTATTTCCGGCGTATCGGCATATTCCCTCATAGTCGCCTGTTTTGACGGCCCTTATCAGGCTTTCAATATCCGGATGAAAGACATTTTTACTTTCATCGACTGTATTATACGCCCATCCTGTTGGAATCGAGATTTCCGGCTTGATTATAAGCATCGGCGGCAAATGGCAGCCTTCAAAATGCATAAGCTTTTCACCTATACCCTTTGCCTGCGCCATTTTTCCTTCTATAAAAAAAGGGACGTCAGCGCCTATCTTCGCGCCTGTATTTCGAAGCTCATCATTGTCTAAATTAAATTTAAACAAACTGTTTACGGTTTTTAAAACCGCCGCCGCGTCTGAGCTTCCGCCTCCAAGTCCTGCTCCCATAGGGATATTTTTTATTATATGTATCTTCACACCACTACCGGGGTTGTATCTTTCAAATAGAATTTCAGCCGCCCTGTATGCAAGATTATCGCTTCCGCACGATAAGTTTTGATCCGAACATGTAACGGATATCTCTCTTTTTTCCGTAATCTCGATATCTATCTCATCGTGGAGCTTAAGCTCGCAAAACAATGTATTTAATTCATGATATCCGTCTTCTCTTTTTGAAACGATATCAAGGCCAAGATTTATTTTTGCATTCGCGTTTACTTTCATAAAGTCCTCTTCATTTTGACATAAAGATATGTTAAACTTACCTAATGATATTGAGGTCTAAAGACCTTTTGAAATGGAGGTTATCATGCGGTCGCTATTAATCGTATTATTTATCATCATATTTCTGATCGTTACCCTGCCGGTAATTCTGATCCTGTCGCTCATACGGCGCAAAAACGAAAAGAAAGCCGAGCGCGCGGCTCATGCCTGCATCTGCTTCGCGTTTAAAGTGATAGGATTCCTTGCCGGAGTGAAATTAACTGTAAACGGTCTTGAAAACGTTCCCGACGATAAGCCCGTCCTATATATCGCCAACCACAGAAGCTTTTTCGATATCCTCGTAACTTATCCTCTCTGCAAACTGCCGACTTCATATGTCGCAAAAGACGAGGTAAAACATATTCCGTTTTTTGGAATCTGGGGAACTCTTATGCGCGTCCTGTTTTTTGACCGTCATAACGCAAAAGCTTCAGTTAAAATGATACTTGACGGAATCTCGCGCCTGAAGGACGACACATCTATTTTTATCTTTCCCGAAGGAACTCGCAATAAAAACAAGGAGCAGAAACCTGTTCTTGAATTCCACGACGGAAGTTTTAAGATGGCAGCCAAAAGCGGCGCTCCTGTCATCCCGGTAGCTATAAGCCATTCTGTTGACGTCTGGGAAGCTCACAGCCCCTGGGTTCACAGCGCGAAAGTCTCCGTCACATACGGAACGCCGATTTATATCAAAGATCTCGACCGGGACGCTCAGAAAAATATCGGCGCTTATATGAAAAATATCATCGATGATATGCTGGACTAAGCTAAATCATAAGCTGCCGGTCAATAGTACTTTTAAATCGGGCGGAATTACTCCTGCCCGATTTTTTTATTAATTCGTAAGACTAAAATCAGAAGTCTTTGCCTGTGCCTTTATATTTACTTCACAGTCCGCTAAAAACGTTCCGTTTATATCCATCGAATACTTTGCCTTAAGTCCTATAGAGTTCTCCTCTTCGGATAACTCTATGGACGTAGTGGTAACGCCTATCATTATGATGCCGAAGGGCGTCTGGTACTGCGACAGCGTCTTTTTATCTTTTTCAAATACGAGTTTTGTCGAAATGCTCCCGTTTTTTATGACTTCAAGATGGTCGGGTTTAAATTTGATCGTATTTTTTGCGCCGCCCTCTCCGCCGTCGTCGGCGTCTTCATAGAGAAGATAATGAGAGCCGTTCTTAAAATAATACTGACCCGGCGCTATTACCTGAATGGGCTCCGTCCCGTCTTCAGTCTGCGCGAATTGAAGTCCTTTTAAATAAATAATTACATTTTTATCCATATATTACTCTTTCAAATAAATTTATTTTGACAGTTCTTTTTCGAGAAACTCAAACAGTCTGTCCATTTCTTCATCTGTGCCTATAGTTATGCGCAGATAATTGTCTGTCCTCGCGCCGTTAAAATATCTCACAAAGATATTTTCTTCGCGGAGTCTTTCAAACAGCGTTTTTGCCGGCACTTCCGGATGAGTCACAAAAATAAAATTCGCTTTTGAGTCACCGAATTCAAACCCGAGTTTCTTAAATCTTTCTTTTGATCTTTCCCTTGTGTCGATGATCTTATTGACGGTTTCTCTGAAATAATCCTCGTCTTCTAAAGACGCCGCTCCCACCGCAGTTGTGATCGGGTTGAGCGTATAGGAATTAAATGAATTTCTCACCGCCCAGAGATAAGATATCATCTTCTTTGAGCCAATGGCAAAACCAATCCTTATGCCGGCCAGAGATCTCGATTTTGAAAATGTCTGAACCACAAGCAGATTGTCATATTTATCAAGAAGCGAAAGAGCGCTCTTAGTTCCAAAGTCGACATACGCTTCGTCGATTATAACGACGCTTGAAGGATTAGCTTTTAATATTTTCTCTATATCTCCTAAAGATAATGCAAGCCCTGTCGGCGCGTTTGGGTTCGGGAAAATTATTCCTCCGTTTTCACACATATAATCGCCGGCATTTATCTTCATATCTTTATCAAGCGGTACTTTTTTGTACGGTATATTATAAAGATCCGCCCAGACATCATAAAAAGAATATGTGACGTCCGGAAAAAGAACCTGTTTTTCCGAGCAGAAATATGTGAGAAACGCTGTCGCGAGAACATCGTCTGATCCTGTGCCGACAAAGACCTGCTCCTTTTCAACATTAAAATGTGACGCTATAGCTTCTGTCAGTTCGGTACAATTTGGATC
>CASEDW010000252.1 GCA_949286775.1 uncultured Eubacteriales bacterium
AAAAATAAGATGCAGATGCTCATAAATATCATCGCTCAGCCCAATATTCTGCTGCTTGATGAGCCGCTGACATCCCTTGATGTGGTTGTCGCGGAAGAAATGAAGCAGCTTCTGAGGTCATTGAAACAGGAGCGAATAATTATTTTTTCAACGCATATTATGGATCTGGCGCTTGACCTTTGCGACGAGATAGTGCTTCTAAATCACGGCGAACTGGAAGTGGTGGAGAAAACGGATTTAGACAGCAAAGAATTTAAGGATAAGATAATCGCGGCGCTGAAGGAGGAGGGAAATGAATAAGACGCTGAAAATTTCATTCTCTCTGAAAAACACATATCGCGTAAACGGTATCCTGTATTCGTTAAAGCAGATACCTCTTATAAAACGGCTGCTTCCGGCAGCGCTGTATCAGTCAAAGGGGCCTAAAATTTTCGCAAACGTATTGTCGGTGATTTGGGAAATCATATCTGCGTTTATCGGAAAATTACTGTATTTTATCACGATGGTATGCGGCATAGGGGTGATGTATAAAACGCTGCCGCAAAATGAAGTGTTTCTTCACATTCTGTTGTTTCTCACCGTTATCGGAAGCTTTGTAAATACGCATCTCTTCAATCCGTCCAAAGACAAGTATTACGCGATGATTCTTATGAAAATGGACGCCCGGGAGTATACACTGGTAAACTATTTTTATTCTATTTTAAAAGTTATAGTCGGATTTATGCCGTTTACGCTTTTGTTTGGTTTACAAAGCGGCGTTCCGCTGTGGTTTTGCCTTCTTTTGCCGTTTTGCATAGCCGGCATGAAAATGTTTGCATCAGCGATATCCCTATGGGATTATGAGAAGCGAGGATCAGGCTACAACGAGAATAAAATGTCAAAATATACATGGGGAGCCATAGCGCTGCTTTTGCTTATTGCTTACGCGCCGCCGGCAGCCGGTTTTGCCATGACGCCGTTTTTATCAATGGTTGTATTTTTGGCATGCATTCCCCTTGGAATGGCAAGTATAACAAGGCTGACTGCATTCAGGGATTATTATGCTGTAAACAAAGAACTGCTTTCAGGCCTGACAAATCAGATGGACAGTACCGCAAGAAAGCAGATTGTAAAGCAGGTTGTCGAGAAAAATATTTCTCACGATACTTCAATCACCAGCAATCGCAGAGGTTTTGAATATCTTAACGAACTGTTTATAAAAAGGCATAAAAAGATACTTTGGAACTCTACAAAAAAGATTTCATATGTAGCCGCGTTTATTATAGCGGGAATTTTATTGGCGGTTTATTTGAAGCCGGAACTCAAATCTGAAATTAACGGAATAGTTATGACATGGCTTCCGTATTTTGTTTTCATCATGTACGCCATTAACCGCGGCACAAAATTCACGCAGGCGCTTTTTATGAACTGCGATCACAGTCTGCTCACTTATTCCTTCTATAAAAAACCGGGATTTATACTAAAATTGTTTCAGATACGTCTGCGGGAAATTATGAAGATCAATATAGTGCCGGCGCTCATAATCGGAGGCGGATTGGCGCTCGTATTGTTCGCGACAGGAGGAACGGATAATAGCCTTGACTATGTGGTGCTGATAGTTTCTATAATATGTATGAGCCTGTTTTTTTCGATACATTATCTTACGATTTATTATCTGCTGCAGCCTTATAATGCGGGAACGGAGCTAAAGAGCGGCACATACATGGGTATAACGATGCTCACCTATGCCGCCTGCTTCTTTATAATGCAGGTTCGTATGCAGATAATGTTATTCGGAGTGATGACGATAGTTTTTTGTGTGATCTACAGCATAGTTGCGAGTATTCTAATTTACCGTTTAGCGCCAAAAACCTTCAGGTTAAGGACATAATTCATAAAAACATAAATAAAAGACCTTGCGTTTGTCGCTGATATACGACATATCGCAAGGTCTTTTAAGAGTCTCAGGATTAATTAATCAAAGAATACTTCCTTTCCTGTCTCAGCTGATTTGTAGATTCCTTCGAGAATCTGTGTTACAACGAACGCCTGCTCAGGTTTTACAAGCGGATCGCAGTCATTGATAATGGCGTTAAGCCACTGATCCTGCTCGCGAACTGCTTCCGCGGCAGCTCCGCCTTCAAAGAAATCCACAACGCCTGCAGGAGAAATTGTTTTTTCCATAAGCTGATTGTGTTCTACTGTATTGTAGATAAGTTCATCCTTTGGATAGCTTCCGCCATGATGAATCTCTGCTCCGCCTTTTGTACCGCAAAGAGTGGTAGATGCCTCCATGGATCTTAAGATGTTAAGAGCCCAGGAAGCCTCAATATAGATTGTTGCTCCGTTTTTCATTTTAACAAGGCCGAATGCGGAGTCTTCTACCTCAAAAGTTTCCGGATCCCATGGACCGAATACATTGCCTTCAGGACCGTCTGCCTGGCGGCCGAGTTTATAGAATACCTGGCCGGATACAGAAGCCGGTTCGTAGTTGTCCATCATCCAAAGTGTGATGTCAAGAGCATGGGTTCCGATATCGATAAGAGGACCGCCGCCCTGAAGTGATTTGTTTGGAAATACTCCCCATGTGGGAACTGCTCTTCTTCTGAGGGCATGCGCTTTGGCAAAGTAGATTTCGCCGAGTTCTCCTGATTCACAGGAAGCATGGAGCGTCTGTGTATCGTCACGGAAGCGGTTCTGGTATCCTACAGTAAATTTCTTTCCTGATTTTTTCCACGCTTCGATCATCTTGCGGGCGTCCTCAGAACAGTGAGCCATCGGTTTTTCGCACATTACATGTTTTCCGGCTTCAAAAGAAGCGACAGTTATCGGACAGTGAGACACATTTGGCGTACATACATGTACTACATCGATCTCGATATTTTTATCGGCAAGCATTTCCTTGTAATCGGTATAGACTTTAGCGCCGTCTACGCCGAATTCTTCAGCTGCTTTTTGAGCGCGCTCAGGAATAATGTCACAGAATGCTACCATTTCAGCTCTGTCAGAAAACTGTTTCAAAGATGGCATATGCTTCTGATTCGCGATGCCGCCGCATCCTACAATGGCAATTTTAAGTTTTTTCATAGTCATATTCTCCTTTGATTTGCCGTTGATTCTTTTTGAATTGAAATCCCGGAATTTTTTATTTATTAACATAATAATTCATATGTAAAAGAAAGTACAGCATTTTTAACAAATACTTTTATAAAAATAGTTTATATAATAGGTTCGGGAACATTAATAAAAATTCATATATAAAAGACCTTGCGGATGGCGCTAATATTTGCGTCATATCACAAGGTCTAAAAAAAATAAAAATATTTGATCGTTAATCAGAATAGGTAAACGATTTTCAGCACAGAACGCCGTCATCCATTGAAAATCCGCCGAGAGAATT
>CASEDW010000253.1 GCA_949286775.1 uncultured Eubacteriales bacterium
GCCGGAAGAACGGCAAAGGGTGCTGCCAGATGGATACAGATAGGCGGAGAAAACGGATTTCAGTTTCAGCCCACCGAGCTTTCAAAAATACTTCTGATACTGTTTTTCGCGATGTATTTTATGAAGCACAGAAATGATCTGAATACATTCAAAACTGTTGTAAAATCAATCGTCTTAATATTGATACCGCTGTTTTTCGTTTATTCGCAGCCCGATTTGAAAAATACTATTACGATCGCGATCCTGTTTTGCGTATTGATTTATGTCGCCGGACTAAGCTACAAGATAATAGGCCGAATACTTTTAATAATTGTGCCGGCCGTTTTAATAGTTCTTTCGCTTATTATTTATACGGATATACCAATCGTCGACGATTATCAGAAGGACAGGATTATGACATTCCTGAATTCGGATGAAGAAGAGTACTCCGATTCCCATATGCAGCAGAACAATTCCGTAACGGCGATAGGAAGCGGTCAGCTCACCGGTAAAGGTCTAAATAACAGCTCTGTCAGCTCTTCAAATAAGGGCAATTTCGTAGCTGAAATACAGAATGACTTTATCTTCGCGGTAGCAGGAGAGGAGCTTGGCTTTATAGGCTGCTTTTGTATAATCATGATACTGTTTCTTATTACGTTTATGTGCGTTATAACAGGACTTCGCGCCAAGGATCTGGCCGGTCAGATAATATGCTGCGGCATGGCCGCCCTTGTCTCGATACAGAGTTTTATAAATATATGTGTCGCGACAGGGCTTCTCCCTAACACAGGAACGCCGCTGCCCTTCGTAAGTTACGGACTTACATCTGTTATAAGTCTTTTTATCGGAATGGGATTTGTACTTAATGTAAGTCTTCAGCGTAAAAAGCATGACGAGAAACTTGTTAACAAAAAATTACTTTACAGATACTGACGCTTATAAGTCAAAAGGATAAACCATGTTTAAGAAAAAAATAACGAATATTCTGTTTGTTGTAATGCTTGTTGTAATCGTAGGTCTTGCGGCTGTCTTCTTCTATATGCTTCATCTTCAGGACAGATATGTCGATTTATCTTACAAATATAAGCCTGACGTCAATATGGACGGAAGGACTTCGGCTGATACATTTGCAGAGGATCTTGTAAAGTCGGACGCGAATGTAAGTCTCGAGGGATTTCAGCTGACTTCTTCTTCTGAAAAGGGACTGCTATTTAATATAGACTCTAACGAACCGGTTTTCGCCCAGGGAATATATGACAGAGCATATCCTGCCAGTATAACGAAGATAATGACCGCGATTCTGACAATGAAATATGGAAACATGTCTGATGTGGTTGTAATGGAAGAGAGCGATTTTGATCTTGAAGAGGGCGCTCAGGTAAGCGGAATGATTCCGGGCGATACTCTTACGATGCAGCAGCTTTTCGAATGTATGGTTGTTTATTCCGCAAACGACGCGGCGATGGCTATCGCGCGCCATATCAGCGGATCTGTAGATAATTTTGTAGCTCTCATGAACGAAGAAGCAAAAAGCCTCGGCATGACCGGAACTCATTTCACGAATCCTCACGGACTTCATAATGACGATCATTATACCTGCGCTTATGATGTATATCTGATGTTGAACGAGGCGATAAAATATACCCAGTTTACCGACACGATAGGAATGAATATGTACAATCTCACCGTCACAAGAGCCGACGGAAGCCAGATATCCTACAGGCTTGATTCCACCGATAAATATCTGACGGGTCAAAAAGAGCTTCCGCCTGACGTGGCGCTCTGGGGAGGAAAGACAGGCACGACGCCTGAAGCCGGCAGCTGCCTTTCACTTGTGATGCAGAATAAAAACGGAGTACCGTTTATTTCAGTTATTCTTGGAGCCGATAACAGTAATATTTTGTATTCTGATATGACAAATCTTATAAGTCATATTAACAGCTGACAAAGTTGAAATTTTTATGAAAATTATCAGTATTTATACTTTTTTAACTTGTCTTTTTATATATTATGTCCTATAATCATAGTAGTCATTAACTCAAATATCACTGATGGCTTGAAGGAGGAACTTAATTATGATTCAATTAATAGTAGGAAATAAAGGCAAAGGAAAAACAAAAATTCTGCTTGACAGCGCTAACGAAGCTATCAAAACAGCATCAGGAAACATCGTATATATAGATAAAAGTTCTAAGAACATGTATGAATTGAGCAATAAGATCAGACTTATTGATGCTTCAAAACTTCCTGTTAAGAATGCCGATCAGGCTATAGGCGCTGTATGCGGAATCATTTCACAGGATCATGATCTCGAGAAAGTTTATATCGACAGTTTCTTAAAGATTGCGCAGATAGAAGATAATACGGCTCTTCTTGATGAAGTTATCGATGAACTTCAGAACATCAGTGAGAATTTTAATGTAGACTTCGTCTTAAGCGTTTCTGTTGACAAAGCTGATCTTTCAGAAAAACTTCAGGCGCTTGCAACTACAGAGTAATTATAAATTATATATTTTTCAATGTCAGGAATATTTTCCTGACATTGTTTATGTTGGGGGACAAAATATTATAAATATCGGGAAAGGAGATAAATGAAAAATCAGAAAAGAAAATTCAGCTTAAAGAGAATAAATATTCATATGAATATCGGAACTGTAATTTTCGGTATCATTTTTATTTATCTCATTATTACTTTGATTTTGTTCGCTACAAAAAAACATATTGAAACATATCAGGTTATCGCGGGTCCCCTTTCGGGAAATGAAACCTATACGGCGCTTATACTCAGGGATGAGGAGGTTGTGTCCTCTTCATCGTCGGGATATGTGAATTATTTTATAAATGAATCGTCCAAAGCGGCGAAAAACGATGTCGTATGCAGCGTATCAGAGTCAAAAGACGTCAATTTAAATAAGACTCTTGATGATTCCGATTATTCTGAACTGAGAAATCTCTGCGCGAAAGCGTCAAATTCATACAGCAATATTGACTATGACGATATATACGGCCTGCAGTACAGTCTGGCCAATATCATGTGGGATTCTGAGGCTGTCATGTCCTCGGCGGGAAATTTTTACAGCGCCTCCACTGACGGTGTAGTTTCCTGTTATATAGACGGATATGAATCCTTTACTGAAAACGATCTGACGGCCGATATGGGGCAAAACAAAGGATATAATTCAGAAAGGCTAAAGAACCAGCAGAAGGTGGAAATCGGCACACCGCTATTTAAATTAGTCAAAAGCGAAACGTGGACGATTTATTTTCCGATAACCGACGCCCAGACACTGAGTCTGGCGGCTATTCAAAATCTTGACGTTAAAGTGAAATTTCTTAAAGACAACAACACCGAAACCGGTAAATTGTCTTTTATAACTAACGGAGATCAGAGATTCGGAAAAATCACGCTGACAAGCGGAATGTTCAGGTATGTGGATGAGCGTTTTCTTGATGTTGAAATTGTCAGCAATATCCAGACAGGTTTAAAAATTCCGATTTCCTCAGTCGTTACCAAGGAGTTCTATACCATTCCTTCGTCGTATCTGACCCAGGAAGAGGGCGAAGACGGGGTACTTAAAGAAACGAGAAAAAGCGACGGCTCAAGTTCGACAGAGTTTGTTCCTGTTACGGTTTACGAAAGCACTTTGCCTGAAGGAGCCTCGGAAGAGATTTACTATATAGACAAAACGCTGTTTGAAAAAGGCGATATTATCATTAAACCTGATTCCAACACTCGGTACACTATCCGCGATACGGCTGCTCTTGAGGGCGTATACTGCGTAAATAAAGGTTACACGGTATTCAGAAAAATCGAGATAATCGATAAGAACAGCGAATTCTGTATTGTAAAAGAGGGAACGAGCTACGGCCTTTCGCTGTATGATTATATAGCAAAGGACGGAACGGCAGTTGATGAAAACGATATTGTGGCATAAGGGATGAAAATCATGTTAAAAGAGAATTATTATGAGGTAGAAAAGAACATTAAAACTGCCTGCGAAAAGGCGGGAAGAAAGCGGGAGGAAGTTACTCTGATCGCCGTCAGCAAAACAAAACCTGTAGAAGATATAGAAGAAATATACTCCACAGGACAGCGGGATTTCGGCGAAAACAAAGTCCAGGAAATGGTCGCGAAAGAAGAAGTTCTTCCTAAAGATATAAGATGGCATCTCATAGGACATCTTCAGCATAATAAAGTCAAATATATAGTCGA
>CASEDW010000254.1 GCA_949286775.1 uncultured Eubacteriales bacterium
AATCGGCACAGGCAAAGATCTTAAGATCGACGGAGAAGACGTGATGGATAAAACAGTGCCGTCGATTAACGGAGACGCGAAGATAGCGTTCGACACGAGCCAGACAGATGTATTCTTTAAGAACGCTGTAGCTATTAAAGATAACGTTCTTGGCGTATTTAACGAGGGAACATATTCCGAGTGGGCTACTTACGCCTATGACGTCGACGAGCATTATTTTGACTCCGAGACAAAAGAGATAACGATAGCGTTCCATGCGGGAAACAAGGCAAACGCTCTTGAGCATAATATCGAAAACAACGACGACTTCGTTGTGAAAAATATCAGACTCGTTCTGCCTGACGGAACGACATTAAGGCCTGAGAAATATGAAGCAGTAAACGGAATAGGCGCAATCGAGCATACTTCTGAAAACTGGAAGCCTGACGAACCGCACGCTCTTGACGGAATCGGTCTTGAAACTGAAATCAGCATGGGCGACGGAACTACAAAGGTTGAGATCCTGTATGTTACGTTTAAGCTTGAAGAAGCAAGCTTTAACGCTATGCGCTATGATCTCGACACGACTTCTCTTTCGGACGGACAGCATAATATTTCATCTGGAGAGTGTTCGGTAAACGTAATCGTAGATAATACAGCGCCTGAGATCACGACAAATATCGAAGAGGGAAAAACCTACAGAAGCGTTACGGTTGAAGCTGAGGCAAAAGACGCTCTTAGTTCAAATGTCACTCTTGAAGCTCTTCTTGACAGCAATGTGATAACTCTTCCATATGAGCTCAGCAATAAAGAGATTAAAGCGGGAGAACATAAGCTCATATTAAACGCGTCAGATGAAGTGGGAAATACTTCGCAGAAAGAAATATCATTTTATGTGCCCGAGGAAAACGCTAAAGTTGAAGGCGATATACTTCCGGCGGACGGATCGGAAGTGATAGGAGATCCTACATTTTCAGTTAATGTAAGCGATCCTACGGGAGACGATATGACCGTAAGCTTTAAACGCGGCGAAAGATATGAGCTTGGCGATGAAAATATCGTTCAGAGCGGAGGCGTAAGCGATACATCGGGAACAAACGGCAGCGCCTTTACTGAGGATTCCGGAAACGGATTCCCATGGCAGCAGTTTGACATTACAGTCGGAGAAAATGTAAGCGAAGACGCTACAGTCCGCGTAGAGTGGGAAGGAGTATCAAATAACGATAAAACATTCCTCTATGTATATAATACTGCTATGGGAAGCTGGGAAAAGACAGAAGCTGTTCAGAATACACAGGATGTCAATATGACTCTGTCAGCCGATATAGCCTTAAAAGATCATGTGAGCGGTTCTGTTGTAAAAGTAATGATTCAGAATGGAGAAGGATATACGCCGACGCAGTATGCTCCGGGAGAAGCTTCAGCTGCGGCTAATTCAAATCCGGATGACACTCCAAGAGATTCATATGATTTCACCTTCGCTGTTGAAAGCGATACGCAGTACTATAATGAGGATTACCCGGGAAATCCAGATAAGGATGTAGACGGCGTATATCAGTATCAGCTTGATATACACAACTGGATATTAAATAACAGATCGCGAATGAACATTCAGTACATGTTCCATGACGGCGATATCATCGACGACGAGCCGCAGATTCCTGAATGGGAGAATGCCGACGCAGCTTACAAGATGCTCGATGAAGCGGGAATGCCTTACGGAGTTCTCGCCGGAAATCACGACGTAGGTCATTTGAGCGGAGATTACAGCAATTACAGCACATATTTTGGACAGTGGCGTTACGCTTCAAATCCATGGTACGGCGGAAGCTATAAAGACAACAGAGGTCATTATGATCTTATCACGGTTGACGGAATCGACTTCATCATGATCTACATGGGATGGGGAATCGGAGATGAGGAAATCAAGTGGATGAACGATGTTCTCGCTCAGTACCCTGAAAGAAAAGCCATACTCAACTTCCATGAATATCTGCTCGCCAGCGGAGGACTTGGAGAAGAACCGCAGAGAGTATACAATGAAGTCGTAGCGACAAATCCAAACGTGTGCATGGTATTGTCGGGACATTATCACAACGCCCAGACCCGAGTTGATTCGTTTGATGACGACGGCGACGGAATCGCTGAGAGAAAAGTATATCAGATGCTCTTTGATTATCAGGGACTCAAGGCCGGCGGCATGGGATATATGAGACTTATGCACTTTGATCTTGCAGGACAGCAGGTGATAATAAGGACATATTCGCCGACCCTTGATGATTACAACGCGAAAGACGAAACTGATATAGGTGATGTCGGCGCTATCACGGAAGGAGCTGAAGAGTTTGCGATAAGTTTCGCGGATCTTGGAATCGCTCCTGAGGTTAAACAGCTGGATACTACAGGCTTAAAGGTAAGCGTATACGGTGATGAAACTATCGGAACAGTGGAAAATGTTCCAAGCGGTTCGACAGCCAAATACACCTGGACGGGCGCGCCTGAAGGAACAGTGGGATGGTATGCCGAGATCACTGATGAAAACGGCGGACTTACGCGCACAGACGTAAATTATGTGACTGTCGTTAAAACAGGTTACGAACCGGTTATAACTCTGCCTGAGACGTCGGCAAATACAGTTAAAGTTGGAGAAGAATTTGATCCGATGGCAGGAGTTACTGCCGCTGATTACAATGGCAATGACATTACTGAATTCGTAACTGTCGACGGCGATGTGGATACTTCAAAGCCGGGAAGCTATGAGCTTACATATTATGTAACCGATGAGTCGGGAAATACTGCTCAGGCGGTACGCGTGATTCAGGTGGTTTCTGAAGAAGATGAAAATCCGAATCCGACGCCGGGAGGCGATGAAAATCCGACACCAGGCGGCGATGATCAGAATCAGCCGGGAGGAAATAACGGCGGAAGCAATACACCGGGCGGAAATAACGGTGGAAGCAATACGCCTGGCGGAAGTAACGGCGGAAGCAATACACCGGGCGGAAGTAACGGAGGAAATAATACATCAGGCGGAAGCGGAAACAAGACGGATGCACCTAATACATCAGATGCATTAGGTTCTCAGACTCCGGTATATGCAGCGGGATTTTTGGCTGCCGTTGCCTCAATCGCAGCATTGCTGAAAAAGAAGTTCAGCTTTAAAGAAAGCAAAAATGACAGAGATTTAAAAAATAAATAAAACAAATATAAAGTTAACAAGCTCGCTTTGGGAAAGGTTTCCCGGGGCGGGCTTTTCTAAATTAAGAATATATCTGTTTTACATTTTCTATATAATTTTTTTCCTCATTTTTACTGATATCACTTATTCTTTTGACATGTGATTTTTATAATTATACCGAAAATCAACATGTTGAGCTGATTTCGAATTGGCGTCTCAATATAAGAAACGCGGTTATAACAAATAAGGAACAAATAAAATGAAAGAAAAAGTATTAAATATTATAAAAAGAGCACTCCCGATTGCAGCGGTGACATTAATAATGATCTTTGCCGGCATATGGCTGAACAGACCTGTTGAAGGAGAAACACAGACAAGTTCGAGCCGTCTTGTATATGAACCGGCAAAAGTAACGGCAGTATTAAATGATAATGCTTTGCCTGATTATGACAACGCTGAGGGAAGGCGCGTAGGAGATCAGGAGCTTGAGATAGAGATACTTTCAGGAGAGCATAAAGGCGAGATAATGACTGTTACGAATTACATGAGCGCGCTATTTAATGTAGATGTCGAAAAAGGCGACCGTATAATCGTCCGCATAATGACAGACGAGGACGGTTCGTATTACGCTTCCGTATTTAAT
>CASEDW010000255.1 GCA_949286775.1 uncultured Eubacteriales bacterium
AATAATCTGCGGTATTTTCGCGGATAAATTCAGAGACAAGCCTGTTTTAATATTTATTGGCATGGTATTGGGAACTATTGTGACATACGCTTTTGGAACCATCTGGTTTATCATAATGATGCAGGCGGATCCGGCTTACGCGATGTCAGTATGCGTAATTCCATTTATACCTTTTGATATCTGCAAAATGATAATTGCTCTGATCCTTGGAAGAGCCGTGTATAAGGCGTTGAAAAAAGCATCTCTTATCTCATAAAATAACGCTGCTCTTGCTCACTTGTCAAAGCAAAAGCAGCGTTTTTTATTTGCCTGCCTGTTTTATCGACAGACCTATTCTTCTTTTTTTCTCATCTATTGAAATCACTACAACCTTAACGTCGTCTCCTACAGATAAAACCTCGCTCGGATGTTTGATATATCTGTCGCTGATTTCCGAAATATGCACAAGCCCGTCCTGATGAACACCGATGTCCACAAAGGCTCCGAAGTCGATAACATTTCGAACAGTTCCGGTAAGTTCCATGCCGACTTTGAGGTCTTTAAGGTCTAAAATATCAGTTCTGAAAACAGGCGGCGGAAGCGCTTCACGCGGATCCCTGCCGGGTTTTGCAAGCTCTTTTAAGATGTCATTTAACGTAGGTACTCCTATGCCGCACTCTTTCGCGGCCTTTTCTTCTCCATATGTTTTGATCATCAGTGGAAGAGTCGCAATATTGTTTTCCTTTACATCCTCAAGAGTAAGATTGAAAAGTCCAAGGATTTTCTTTACGGCGTCGTAGCTTTCGGGATGGACCGCCGTATTGTCGAGCACGTTTTCACTTTCAGGCACACGCAAAAATCCCGCGCACTGCTCAAAGGCCTTTGGTCCTAATTTCGGGACTTTCAAAAGCTGCTTTCTTGCCGTGTATGCTCCGTTTTCTTCACGGTATTTCACTACGTTCTTAGCTGTCGCCGCATTAAGACCCGATACCCTCTGAAGAAGAGACGGCGAAGCAGTGTTTATATCAACTCCGACGGCGTTAACACAGTCCTCAACAACGGCGTTTAAGCTCTCATCAAGTCTTTTCTGGGGCATATCGTGCTGATACTGACCGACTCCTATAGCTTTAGGATCGATCTTTACGAGCTCCGCAAGAGGATCCTGAAGACGTCTTGCGATAGAAACGGCGCTTCTTAAATTTACGTCAAACTCCGGGAACTCCCCAGCCGCAAGTTTGGAAGCCGAATATACGGACGCGCCGGCTTCAGATACTATCATATAGCTTACGCCGGGGCAATTTTTGATCAGTTCAACTGTCATCTGCTCAGTCTCTCGGGAAGCCGTTCCGTTTCCGATTGCGATATGTTCAACGCCGTATTTTTTTATCATTTTCGCAAGCTTATCTATGCATTCATTCTTTTGTTTTTCACCGTATGTCGGATATACTACCGTAGTATCAAGAACTTTTCCCGTAGCATCAACGACAGCCACTTTGCAGCCCATTCTGTATCCGGGGTCAAGTCCCATAGTAACCTTTCCTTTTACAGGCGGCTGCATAAGAAGCGGCTTTAAATTCAGCGCAAAGTTTTTGATCGCGCCTTCAGAAGCCGTTTCGGTGAGGGCAGACCTTATCTCATTTGCCATTGACGGCGCAAGAAGTCTGTCGTATCCGTCCTCGGCCGCGGCGCGTAAAAACGCCTCTGTTTTAGAGCCTTTTTTCAATATTCTTCCGGCAATGATTTCAAGAGCCGTATCTCTGTCTATATTAACGGAAACTTTTAAGAATCCCTCTTTTTCACCCCTGTTGATGGCTAATATCTGATGACCTGAAATTTTTGCAATACTCTGATCGAAATCATAATACATGCTGTATACAGAGTCTTCATCTTTAGCCGCCTCGGTAGATACAGAGCCCTTTTTCTGCATTGTATTTCTTAAGTCTTTTCTGATCTCAGCGCTGTCAGAGATCATTTCCGCAATTATATCAGACGCTCCCGCCAGCGCTTCTTCTATACTGTTCACTCCTTTTTCAGGATCTATGAGAGTTTCCGCAAATGTTTTAATCTCTTCCGAATCGCTGTCCTGGGCAAAGATCATATCCGCCAGCGGCTCAAGACCCTTTTCTTTTGCCATCGTAGCCCTTGTACGGCGTTTAGCTTTATAAGGTCTGTAGAGATCCTCCACCTCTGAAAGTGTAACGGCTTTTTCAATAGCTTCAGCAAGTTCAGGCGTAAGCTTTTCCTGATTTTCTATGGATCTGATTACTTCTTCCTTACGCTCTTGAAGATTTCTCAAATACTTGAGTCTTTCCTCAAGCGTTCGAAGCGACGTATCATCCATCGCACCGTGAAGCTCTTTTCTGTACCTGGCAATAAACGGAATCGTATTGCCTTCATCCAAAAGCTGAACGACATTTTCAATATGCTTTTCCGGCTTCCCGAGTTCAGCGGCCAACTGTTTAATGATATTTTCCATTGTTCTCCTCTTAGTTCTCGAGATTATACATTAAACAAAAATTCAATGATATCCCCGTCATTTACAACATATTCTTTACCTTCGGTTCTCTGCTGTCCTCTGCTCTTAACCGCCTGATAATCAAAATCGGCTGCTTTAAGATCCTCATAAGAAATAACCTGAGCGCGGATAAATCCTCTTTCAAAGTCAGAATGAATCTTTCCTGCTGCCTGTGGAGCTTTCGTTCCTTTTTTGATAGTCCATGCACGGCATTCTTTCTTACCGTCTGTAAGGAAAGATATGAGTCCCAAAAGTGCATAGCTTGCTTTGATAAGTTTGTCAAGTCCCGACTCAGCCAATCCTAAATCTTCCATAAACTCGGCTCTTTCTTCATCATCGAGTTCAGAAAGCTCCTCTTCTGTTTTAGCGCAGATAGGAATAACCTGAGCACCCTCAATCTCAGCACGCTTCTTAACGATCTGATAATATCCGTTTGCTTCAGGATCCATAACTCCGTCGTCATCCATATTGCATGCGTAAATAATTGGTTTCCTTGAAAGCAGTCCCATCTCTCTGAGAGCGTTTTTCACAACTTCATCTTTCTCATCAAATTCGAATGTCCTTGCGCTGAGTCCTTTTTCAAGATGCTCGATCAACGGTTCCAGCATTGCAACTTCAGCTTTCGCATCTTTATTTCCTGTCTTTGCCGCTTTAGCATGTTTCGCGAGGCGGTTCTGAGCCATCTCAAGATCAGAAAAAATCAACTCCAGATCGATACACTCGATATCTCCGTCCGGATCTACCGGAACAGGTTTAGTAGCATCTTCAACGACATGAGTGATGTTGTCATTGTCAAAACAGCGAACAACATGAATAATCGCATCGCATTCACGGATATGGCCCAAGAATTTATTTCCGAGTCCCGCTCCCTGCGAAGCACCTTTTACAAGACCCGCGATATCGACGAATTCTACGACAGCAGGCGTTTTCTTATCTGTATTCCAAATTTCCGCAAGCTTATCAAGACGCTCATCCGGAACCGCTACAATACCGTTATTCGGCTCGATAGTACAGAACGGATAGTTCGCTGCCTGCGCATTTGCCGTACCTGTTATTGCATTAAAAAGTGTACTCTTTCCGACATTTGGAAGTCCGACGATGCCCAATTTCATGGCTTAATTTACCCATCCGGAAAGTCTTTATCAGAAAAACTTTCCGCCTTTCTCTTTATTTTATCCGCGCCCAATTTTTTGTCCGGCACAGAATATATGTCATTAAGTTCAGTCTCTGTTTTTCACAATAACACATCTTCATTAAGAATAAAAACAGAGTCTGACGCAACTAAAAAGTATAGCATACAGACTCTGTTTTTTCAATCATATATGGCTGTATTAAATCATTGATCCTTCTTCTCTCACATTCCTATAATATGGCAATACATCAACCCAGTATTCAAATTGAGATTCACTCTTAATAACAGGCGAAATATCTATACCTGTATTCATTTCAATTTCAAAAGCAATATCATAAACACTATTTTCTATTTTCTTTATTTCTTCTTCTGTAAGATCTACAAGTATCATTACGTCCACATCCGAGTTTTTATGATAATCACCTCTGGCATACGAGCCATATACTATTATCTTAGACAAGTGCGACCCCAGCAGCATCTGTAACTGACTAGAAAACAAATAAATAACATCTCTAACTGCATCAGGCATATGATCACCTCCGCTTATTCTTAATGGCAATAATACTTCTTTTATAAATATTTTACCCCAATTATCATGTCTTACATATCTCTTTTTTGATTCACTTAATAAACTTATTATCTAAAATTTTCAATAACCCTCTACAAAGCATAATATTATAAAAACCAAAAAAATTTATAATTGATAACCCTTTTCCTTCTAATATACTTATAAATAATAGTATATGTTCAGGAAAGGAGAACAAGATGAATCCTTTTAATCAGACAAACCCCAAACCGTTTGGGCGATCTGTTTCTATCATAGGCGTAGGATGTACGCCATTTATGGAAACATTAAATAACCCTGATACAACAGGCCTTACCGAAGGGGAACTTTTCGGACACGCTGCCATCATGGCTATGAAAGATGCCGGCATCACAGCGAAAGACGTTGAATTTTATTTTCACGGAGCAGCATCTCCGTTAGGATGCAGCAACTATCTTTCCCCAAACGCTCAGGTAGCGGAATGGTTCGGAATGCGCGGACGTCCTTCTATGCATCACTCCGAAGCCTGCTGTACGGGATACGACGCGATAGATCTTGCCGTCATGGCCATTGCCTCCGGCAAATATGACTGTGTTCTCACAGGCTGCGTCGAATTCGGAGACGCCGTAGCAATTCAGGGAAAACCCGCATGTATTCGTGAGCACTTTTCATTTGAACAATTCCAGCGTTCAACAGACTGGCTTCTTGACAACGCATATACACGTCATCTCATGTCAAATACAGGTCACGATGACTGCGCAAGCTGGTATGTCGAGCACGCAAACCTTTCGGAAGAACAAATGGACGAAGTCCTCTGTCAGCTTGCGATCATAGCAAGACGCAACTCAAAAAACAATCCTCTTGCCATAGACAGAGTGACTTATGACGAAGCTGCCAAAGACGCAGGTTACGACGATGTAATGAAATACATGCAGTCGGAAAACAATCCGAAGATCGGACAATATCAGCGTATCTCAGGTCTCGAACACAAATGCGACGGCGCTGCCGCAGCTATACTGTGCGCTACTGACCTTGTTGAAAAATATACCAAAAATACTCCTATCGAAATTCTCGGAATAGGCAACGCATGTCTTGAATATTCAAATCCGAGACTTGAGATCACATGTACATATGAAGCAGCGCGTCAGGTATCTAATCTCACAGGCGTAAAACCGGAAGAGATAGATCTTCTCTACGCAAATGACTTCATAATCTCTTCACAGCTTCTCGCTGCCGAAGCCAGCGGATATATTCCGGACAAAGAAGCGTGGAAATACGTACTTGACAACAGAACCGCTTTTAATGGCGATAAACCCATCAATCCTAACGGCGGACGCTGCGCATTCGGTCATGCCCACGCGGCGTCAGGCCTTGCGGATGTATATGACTCAGTTCTCCAGATGCGAGGAAAAGCCGGTGATCATCAGATCAATAAGATTCCAAAGACCGTATACTTACGCGGATACGGCGGCGGTCAGAATATTTGTAACATTATTCTTCGCACAAAAGAAAATCAGAAAGGAGAATAATCATGGCAGAAGTCGTTGAAAGAATCGTAAGTAAATACTATGCAGCGCTTGAAGAAGGCAAGGTACTCGGACGCAAATGTCCGAAATGCGGCAATGTGGAATGGCCGCCTGTATACGCATGCAACGCCTGCGGACATCTTGAAACCGAATGGGTTGAAATGAGCCAGAAAGGCGAGATCAAAGTACTCCTTGTTCCGACAGTTATGAGTTCAAAACCGGCTTATTCCGATCTCGAGCCGTACTGTTACGGAATCGTAGAGACAACCGAAGGCCCTGCGCGAAACGTCATGATATTAAACGCGTCAAAAGAAAATGCAGCATACATCAACGCTCATCTTCCATACCCCGTTCACATGCAGATCGTACAGCGCGACGGATATAAAACAGCCGTCTTTGCAATAGATCCGATAAAGGCCGACGGAACGCCGGATGAAAAGCTTGCGGCTAAACGTGCTGCTGCTTTTAATAAAACAACAGAAGAAAAAA
>CASEDW010000256.1 GCA_949286775.1 uncultured Eubacteriales bacterium
CAAAATGTAGGAGGATAATTTATGGGCACAATCTTAATTGCAATGCCCAGAACAGATGATTCGCTTCGTCTTGACAGCCTGATGAAAAAAAACGGACTTATGGTCGAGACCGCCATATGTAATTCGGGCTCGGAAATCCTTCGTATAGCGCATGACAGAGACTTTGGTATAGTTATCTGCACGAAGAATCTGAAAGATATGGCGTATTCGGAATTAGCTGATTATCTGCCGTCTTCGTTTTATATGATAGTCTTGACTAAAGACGCTTCTGCGGAAACATTTTCAGACAGGATGATAAAACTTCTGCTGCCTCTTCGATCGTCTGAACTTATTTCGACCATAGAAATGATAAGCGCCGGTTTTTCACGCCGAAAAAAGAAAAAAGAAAAACCCTACAAAGCCAAGACAAAAGAAGAAAATCATATAATCGAAAGGGCAAAGCAATTGCTTATGGAAAGAAACGGAATGACGGAACAGGAAGCATTTCGATATATTCAAAAAACGAGTATGGATACAGGACGCAAATCAGTGGAAACGGCGGAAATGATACTGCTTCTGTGACCTGAAGTTTCGTTATTTAACTTAATATCATTTCCGCTAACAGGCGGAAATGATTATGTTGACGTAAAGGCGCTTTGAAGTTACTATATATAAAAATGTCAGCAGGCAGCTGATTCAAATGCAGAAGCATTTTATGATACCAAGGTCAAAAGGTCTAAGCCGCATGAGCTTGCTCATATGCGAGTAAAAGACCTTGAGACCCAACACAAAATGAGCATGAAAGCAGGATATTTATCCTGCGATATGCGAATATTGTGTAGGATTGCGGGAGTGCGTCACACGGAGCAATCCGCAGGTATCATAATTGAAGAAAATTAAAATCATCATACAAAACCTATGTCACGAAGACATATAACTTTCTTTTGAAAAGAGAAAAAAGTTATGTGTCTTCGTGTTGTTCTGTAAAGAATAAGTTTGGAGGTAAGAATGTCGGCAGCAGAAGAAAAACTGATCCGTTTAT
Organism: uncultured Eubacteriales bacterium; assembly: GCA_949286775.1. Lineage (GTDB taxonomy): Bacteria > Bacillota > Clostridia > Lachnospirales > Lachnospiraceae > Alectryocaccobium. Next base: position 1,022 of record CASEDW010000256.1, read on the forward strand.
TACAGGAAAATAAAAAATTCGCCGTTGCTTTTTCGGGCGGAGTCGATTCTGTATATCTCTTATATGCCGCGGTAAAAAGCGGCGCTGATGTAACTGCTTATTACGTAAGATCGGCTTTTCAGCCGCAGTTTGAATTTGAAGACGCGAAAAGAGCGGCAAAAATTACGAAAGCTGAAATGAAGGTGATAGATCTTGATATATTGGCGTGCGATGAAGTCGCAAAAAATCCTTCTGACAGATGCTATCACTGCAAAAAAAGAATATTTGCGGCAATAATTGAACAGGCAAAAAAAGACGGATATTCACTTATTTTTGACGGAACAAACGCCTCTGACGATTCATCTGACAGACCGGGAATGAAAGCTCTTAAAGAAATGAAAGTGCGCTCTCCCCTTCGAGAATGCGGACTTACAAAAAAAGAAATAAGGGAATTGTCAAAAGAAGCAGAGTTATTTACATGGGAAAAGCCATCGTACGCCTGCCTTGCGACCAGAATCCCGGCGGGAGATGTTATTACCGCAGAAAAACTTAACAAAACCGAAAATGCGGAAGACTATCTGTCGCGTCTTGGTTTCAGTGATTTCAGAGTAAGGATGATAAAAAACGACGCGAAAATACAGATTACAAAAGGCGATATGCCGTTGTTATTTGAAAAGCGGGCTGAGGTTTTGGAAGAGTTAAAAAAGCATTATTCGAACGTCTATCTTGATTTGGAGGTAAGAGGCTTATGAGCACAGATATAAAATCATTGCTTGAGGGAGTAAAAAACGGAAGCGTAGATGTGGATGAGGCGCTGCTGGAGCTGAAAAAAGCTCCGTTTAAAGATCTTGGATACGCGAATATTGATCTGCACAGAAAGGTGCGCCAGGGAGCGGCGGAGGTTATTTACGGAGCCGGAAAAACAGCTGAACAGATAGCGGGAATAGCCCGGGCTTTTAGTGATTGCGGACAGAAAACCGTATTTGCCACAAGGGTATCCGAGGAAAAAGCAAAAAAGGTAAGCGAACTCATTTCAGTTGAGTACTATAAGGAGGCAGGGTTCTGCCTGTTTGGAGAAATGCCTGAACCTACGGGAAACGGAAAGATAGTTGTAGCAACAGGCGGAACGAGCGATATTCCGGTGGCGGAGGAAGCGGCTCTTACAGCGCAGTGCCTCGGAAATGAAGTTGTAAGGCTTTTTGACGTGGGTGTCGCAGGGCTTCACAGACTTCTTGCCCATATGGATGAGATAATGGAAGCGAAAGTCATAATCGCGATAGCCGGAATGGAGGGCGCTCTTGCCAGCGTCATAGGAGGTCTCGCCGACTGTCCTGTCATCGCGGTGCCCACAAGCATCGGATACGGTGCTTCTTTTCACGGAGTGTCGGCGCTTCTGTCTATGCTGAATTCATGCGCCAGCGGAGTATCGGTGGTAAATATAGATAACGGATTCGGCGCGGGATATTTAGCGTCAATGATAAATCATACCTGATATAAAGACTTGAATTTGGGAGAATTAAGAAAATGAAAAAAGTATTTTCGTTTATTTTAGCATGTGTTTTAGCAGTAGGAGCATTTGCCGGATGCGGATCGGAAAGTTCCGAGAGTGATACGGCCTCAGACGGCGGCGCTGTTTCGTCAAATTCCGACGCTGAAGCGCAAAAACATATAAACGTCGCGTTTTTCTGGATATCGGCGGGACTTGACCCGGCTACAGACTATGACGGATGGGTGACAAGCCGTCTCGGAACAAGCGAAACGCTGATAAAGCTCGACGACGAACTTAAAATAGAAGAGTGTCTGGCCGACAAATGGGAAAATATAGATGAAAACACATGGTATTTTCATATAAGGGAAGACGTCAACTTTACGACAGGAAATCCTGTTACGGCTCAGGCGGCGGCCGACTCGATAATGAGGGCTGTAAAGGAAAATCCAAGAGCCGAAGAATATCTGAAAATAGATCATATAGACGCTGACGGACAGGATCTTACGATCGTAACAAAAGAGCCGAACGCGGCGCTTTTAAACAATATGTCTGAACCGGTATTTTCGATTATCGATACGTCTTGTTCTGACGAGGAGATCAGATCAAAAGTCTGTGGAACAGGTCCGTATATGGTATCTGAGTTCGCTTCTGAAAGTAAGGTAGAACTTATTGCAAATCCTGACTACTGGGGCGGAAAAGCCGGACTTGACAGCATTACAGTGACGCAGATAACTGATTCAGACGCGAGAGCCATGGCGCTTCAGTCAAAAGAGATCGATCTGACCAATACTATTGATAATACAACTTTAAAGCTTTTTACCGACAACAGCGATTATAATGTTTCATCGATCATAAGCCCGAGGGTCAACGTTGCTTATATGAACAACGCTGATTCAAGCCCCCTTTCTGACGTTGAACTCAGAAAGGCGATTTCATATGCGGTCGACAGGGAATCTTATGCTGAGCTTATCGGCGGCAGCGCGGCTCACAGCGCTTATTCCGATTCTACACCCTTTGGAAACGATACGATCGAGGCTATAGAATATGATCCTAACAAAGCGGTGGAGATTCTTGATAAAGCAGGATACACGGACAAGGACAACGACGGGTTCAGAGAAGACAAAGTGGGAGATCCGCTTAAACTTAAATATCTTCAGGCGGCGGATCACGGTTCGGCGGATTCGGCGATACTGGCGCAGGCGGTTCAGTCTGATCTGAAAAAAGTCGGAATAGACGTAGAGATTCTGGCAGTTGAAAATCTTTCCGATTATCAGTCGAGCGGAGATTTTGATTTTTACACTGCAAATGATAATTCAGCTCCGACAGGAGATCCGCAGCTCATGCTTGAAACAATGTATACGACGAGCGCGACATCAGGAAAGCAGAATCTCACAGGATATCATAATGTTGAGATCGACAAGATTATCGAAGAGATGAACAAAACCTTTGATACAGAAGCGAGATATAAATTGGCTGCTCAGGCAAGCCAGGTTTTAAATGACACGGCGGCTAATCTGTTTCTTACCAATTCATATATCAATATGGTATCCCTTGCCAGGGTGAAAAATGCCGTTCAGCCTGTATGCGATTATTATTTTATAACTAAAGACATTACTGTTGAATAAATTGATGTTGGGGTCAAAAGCCCCCAACTTATTATACCTACGGATTGCTTCGTGCTTCGCACTCCCGCAATCCTACACAATATTCGCATATCGTGGGATTAATATCCCACTTTCATGCTCATA
>CASEDW010000257.1 GCA_949286775.1 uncultured Eubacteriales bacterium
AGGACTAATATGACTAATAGGACTAATATGACTAATATGAATAATACAATTCAATATAAAGGATATATCGGAAGTGTAGAATTTTCCGAAAAAGACAGCATCTTCTACGGAAAAGTTCTGGGAATACGATCATTGATTTCCTACGAAGGTGACAGCGCTAAAGAACTAATTGAAGACTTTCACGGTGCTGTTGAAGATTATCTGGACATGTGTAAATATGAAGGGAAAGTCCCTGAAGTTGCTTATAAAGGAACTTTTTTATGAATACGAGATAACTTATCCTCTTTTCTCCAATTCAAGCAGCCACGCTTTCTTTTCGATGCCGCCAGCGTAGCCCGTCAGATTTCCGTCTGCGCCGACAACACGGTGGCATGGAATGATTAAAGAGAACGGATTGTGACCTACCGCTCCGCCGACGGCCTGAGCTGACATTTTCTGCAAACCTTTTTTAAATGCGATTCTCTTTGCTATCTCGCCGTATGTCATAGTCTGACCATATGGAATTGAACAGAGGATTTCCCATACCTTTTTCTGAAAATCAGTGCCGGTAAGACGAATCGGAACGGTAAACTCAGGCTCCTGCCCCGAAAAATAAATATCAAGCCAGCGGGAAGTCTTCTCAAATATAGATAATTCCTTCTCCTCATATTCTTTTTCAAGAGTGGAGCCAAAATATTTTTGACCGTCAAACCAGAGCCCTGTCAGATATGTTCCGTCAGAAGCAAGCGTCATGCCGCCTAACGGCGATTTATAGCGATATGTATATGTCATTAATTTAGCCTCCGAACTGTGGATATATAAACTCCTATTTACCAACATTATGCTATAAAAGTATTTTTCCGGTCAAGCAAAACATGCCGATAATATTCACATACTTCTCCTTTGATAAATTCTTTTAGCATATCCGTTTTGGGATGTTCCAAACAATTAACAGATCCTGATTCTATTATTCTGCCCTTCCCTCATCTCTTGTCTATATTATAAAATCGAAAAACAGAAACGTGAAGTACGCACAATATTGTGCCGTAGTTACCTGAAAGTTATTATTGCAAATTACTTTTTTCTGATGGCTTCTTTCATATTTTTCACATATTCGCCCACATATTTCGGAGCGTCTTTGCCATATTTTTCGAGCAGCTTAACAATCGCCGATCCGACGATTGCGCCGTCGGAAATATCCGCCATTTTCTTTGCCTGCTCCGGCGTTGAGATTCCAAATCCTATCGCGCACGGAATATCGGTATTTTCCCTTATCGCTTTAATGATCGATTTGAGATCCGTCTTAATTTCCGTTCTCATGCCAGTTACGCCAAGACTTGACACGACATAAATAAATCCTTCGGCTTCTTTTGCTATCATCGCGATACGGTTTTCAGACGTAGGCGCGATCAGAGAAATCAAATCTATTCCGTACTTTTTGCATATCGGATGAAACTCTTCTTTTTCTTCAAAAGGAAGATCAGGCAGGATAAGTCCGTCGATTTCAATGTCGCGGCAGGTTGAAATGAATTTCTCCGCTCCATATGAAAATACAACATTTGAATACGTCATAAAGACCATCGGTATTTTTACGTCTTTACGCAGTTCTTTTACAAAAGAAAAAATTTTATCAGTAGTAACTCCGCCCTTAAGAGCCCGAAGATTAGCTCCCTGAATAACAGGTCCTTCCGCTGTCGGATCAGAAAACGGTATACCCAGTTCAATAAGATCAGCTCCGTTATCAGCTGCGGCGCGAACCGCTTTTGCCGTCGTCTCAAGATCAGGATCGCCGCAGGTAATAAAGGCGATGAACGCCTTGCCGTTTTCAAAAGCTTTTTTGATTTTACTCATGGATATCCTCCCCTCTGTACCTTGCGATAGCCGCGCAGTCCTTATCGCCTCTTCCTGAAATTGTGATTACTATGATCTTGTCTTTCTCCATTTTCGGCGCGATTTTCATCGCGTTAGCGACGGCGTGCGCCGACTCGATTGCCGGAATAATGCCCTCTGTCTTTGCCAGATATTCAAAGGCGTTTACAGCTTCGTCGTCTGTAACAGGCACATATTCCGCCCTGCCGCAGTCATGAAGATAAGCGTGTTCAGGCCCTATTCCCGGATAATCAAGCCCCGCTGATATGGAATAAACAGGAGCTATCTGGCCATACTCATCCTGACAAAAATAAGACTTCATTCCGTGGAAAATTCCCAGCTTTCCTGTGGCAATAGTCGCCGCTGTTTCAAACGTATCGACGCCTCTTCCGGCCGCTTCGCATCCGATCAGTCTGACATTTTTATCACCGATGAAATGATAGAAACTTCCTATGGCATTTGATCCTCCTCCGACGCAAGCTATAACGGCGTCAGGAAGCCTGCCCTCTTTTAACAGGATCTGTTCCTTGATTTCCTTAGAAATAACTGCCTGAAAATCGCGGACAATAGTCGGAAACGGATGAGGTCCCATAACAGAGCCGAGGCAGTAGTGCGTATCAGAAATGCGGGAAGTCCACTCGCGCATAGCTTCCGATACCGCGTCTTTAAGCGTCGCCGTTCCCGTCTTTACTGGTATTACTTCAGCGCCGAGCAGTTTCATGCGGTAAACGTTAAGAGCCTGACGAATCGTATCCTCTTCACCCATGAATACCACACACTCCATTCCCATCAGGGCGGCTGCCGTAGCCGTAGCGACTCCATGCTGTCCAGCGCCTGTTTCGGCTATCAATCTCGTTTTTCCCATTTTTTTCGCAAGAAGAGCCTGTCCGAGCACATTGTTGATTTTATGCGCGCCCGTATGATTTAAGTCCTCGCGTTTAAGATATATTTTCGCGCCGCCAAGATCTTCCGTCATCTTTTTAGCATAGTACAGCCTTGATGGTCTTCCGGCGTATTCATTGAGCAGTTCATTTAATTCACTGTTAAACTCCTCGTCATTTTTATAGTGATTATACGCTTCTTCAAGTTCTATAACGGCGTTCATCAGCGTTTCAGGTATATACTGGCCGCCGTGAATTCCAAATCGTCCGTTAATATTTGTCATAATTTACTTTCCCTCTTTCTTACGGCATCTACAAATGCCTCCATTTTTGTTTTGTCTTTTGAAAATCCGCTCTCAATTCCGGAGCTGACATCTACGGCAAACGGATGAAGCTTTGCCACCGCGTCGCCTACATTAAAAATATCAAGACCTCCCGCAAGAAAATACGGTCTTTTTATATTCTGAATCAGATCCCAGTCAAATAACGTTCCGGTGCCTGCTCCTGAATCAAGCAGTATATAATCCGCCGCGCTTTGTTCCGCGCTTTTAACATCAAAATCGTTTTCAACTCGAAAAGCCTTTATGACCGGCTTATCTGTAAGAAGTCTCAGCTCTCCTATATAATTTTCGTCTTCGTCGCCATGAAGCTGCGCCATATCGATGATACCGCTCTCCAGCAGCTTAACAATATTTTGCGGATTTTCATTTACAAATACCCCAACTGATTTGATTTCAGGATAAAGATGATTTTTAAGTTCCGCAGCTTTTTTATATGTTACATACCGTCTGCTCTTTGGCGCGAAAACAAATCCGATATAGTCAGG
>CASEDW010000258.1 GCA_949286775.1 uncultured Eubacteriales bacterium
CATCAAAAGCTGCATGGGATATATGATCGAAAGCGCCGTAAGACCTTCCTGCGAATATCTGCTTATAAAAAGGCTGTCCACTACGTTATACAGCGCCTGGATAAGCTGAGCAAGCATAACAGGCGGCGCTATTTTAAACAATATTTTGCTTATTTTTTCAGTTCCAAAAAAATCTGCCGAATTCATAATAAACACCTCAGGTCGCACACATATAAAGTCTTAGATAACTGTTATTTCATTAATCCAACCTCAGCGGAAATATCACAGGCTGCCTTATACTGCTTTGATTCCTCTCCGAATCTCTTTTTCATATCTTCGAGTCTGTCTGTAATTTCGATATCATTTCCGCAAAGATCAACGCTTAAGTCAGCTATATTAAGAATTATCCATTCCTCTGATTTCTGATCTGTATACATCACATGATCCTTAACCGCGTCAGCGGCAAGCTTAAATGCCGTGTCATTCTTTCCTTCTTTTCCTGTTAGAGACATCATCATTTCAAAGCTTACATCCGGATGATCTTCAGGCTCCTGTGAAAACTCATATCCCACGTCATGCAGCCATCCGATCATAAACATACGTCTGCAAAAGTCCTCGTCATGATTTCTTCTTTTTGCCACCTCGTAGCACTTTCTTGCCACCTCCAATATATGATGAAGTCTGTCCTCTGATATTCCCAAGTACTTCATTGCTTTACTCCTCTTAAAATTTCATTTATTTCTCTTTGATACGTCTGTAGCTTCAAAGCTCTGTTCCAGTAATAATTTTATGTGCTCGTCGGATACGCTTCCATCCAACGATGCCGAAATCCAGTTCAGCTTGTTCATATGATATGCGGGATAAAATCCTCTTAATCCCAAAAGCGATCCTATCTGGTCACAGTCGCATTTTAAATTGACGATATCAATGATTCCGTCTTCCTCTGATCCAAGCTTTTTCTTTGAAATATTCATTATCACGGCAAACCATTTTCTGTTGCTGCTGTGTCTGAATACCGCATACTCAGGATACGCCCTCCAGGGATACTCAGGTTCCGTGTCATATACTGCTTTGATATAATCCTGTAATTCCTGTCTGTTCATTATTCATTCACCAAACATTTTTATTTTTAAGGTTTACAATTCCCGCAGGGTTCATATCCCTGCGATATCAGCTCATCCCTTGTTCCTGTAAAATAATCTCTGTTTTTGCTCTTCATTTGTTGTACTGAATCGCAGGACGGATAATGAAATTTCTTCGTTCCTGTATTCAGTACATAATCCTCTACGACATTTTGCTGTGACTGAGGCGGCTGTTTTTCATCTTCGTTTCCGTCCGACACATAATCGCCGGTATCAATAGAAATGCCGTCGACTTCAATGTCAGGATCTATCCAGCTGTCGCCTGTGGCGTAATCAACGGCTATTCCCGGCTGAACATTGTACACAAATACATTGAAGCATACTCCCTCTCCCTGATCTTCAAGGGAAAGACCCTGCATCTGAACTCCGGACGCAACTAAATTGTCCCCTTCAAAAACAGGAGTAACTTTGTAAGCGACATGATTGTCTGTCTCATGGACATAATCGGCAACCATGTTTTCAAACGGAAGCATGCCATCCGTATTAAAATACCTCGTCCCCGTTATCAGATTTTGTGGATTCGCGTTTTCTCCCGCCAGCTGAAAACCTATCAGATGAGATCTGTTATAGAGATAATTTCCCTCCACGATTCCGTTATATTTGACGGTATGCCATCCTGAAGGCTTAACTTCGCCTATGCTTTCCCTGTCTTCTGTCGGCATTATATCCTGACATACCACCGCAAAAGCCTCAGTGCAGCGTCCTTTGTCGTCAAGCTCACCATAAGTTTCAACAGGCTCTGTTTCGGCTTTTTCAGATTCCTGCTCTTCTTCCTTTGAAAACTCCGGAACGTTATCGTTTACCTCGACATACACATCGCCGGAAAACGGCGGTATGACCTCATCTCCGACTACAATTTCATGTGAAAGCGTCTGCGACTCTTTTTGCCCGCCTCCGTCTTTACATCCAAACAGACTTATTGATAAAACAGCGGCTAAAATCAATAAATATAATCTTTTTTTCATGTTCGATCGATTCTTTTTTCTTCTTAAATACTTCATTATCGCTAAATTACTTGGTGATCTTTTTCCATTCCTCCATAAGACGTTCTATATTATAAACCGCGTTTGCCGGACTTGTCGATGGAAGTTTTACAATATCCCGATTTACCAAGGAATAAGTATATTTCATATAAAGCTCATATGCCTTCGATCCGTTCGCGAATATCTTTCTTACCGGAGCGTGATCAAGTATGATTGAAAGCTTCGCAGGGACAACATTCGTTATCGAACTGTCGCTCGAACCGTAAATATCGCACTCTGAAACCACATCCCATATTGCAATTCTGTGCTTCAGCAGCAGAGTCTTTTTTTCATCTATAGTCTTCGGAATTTCTTCTTTAAACAATCCCGAAATCACTTTCCAGAATCTGTTCTGCGGATGGCCGTAATAAAAATTCTGTTCTCTCGATTTTACTGAAGGAAATGTTCCCAGAATAAGAATATCCGAATTCTCGTCATAAACAGGTTCAAATTCATGTTTTACATGTACTAATTGTTTTTTGCTTTTTAAATTATCCATTTATCCTCTGTCCATTCTGTAAACTGATTTTGATTTTAACATGCGTTATTGTAAAGAAAAACAAACAATGATAAACTAATTTCAATCATAGCACAATTATTCAACAACGGGAGGAAAAACTTGTGGAATTGGATGTATTAGGTCTGCTGGCCGCATGTTCATATACGCTGGACTGCGTAGAGGCGGAATTAGTACACGTTTCAGACAATCACTCTAAGCGCATCACATATATGAGCGTATGCACCGCCGAACAGATGGGTATAAACGGAACTGATATGCAGGATCTCGCCATTTGCTCTCTTCTTCACGACAACGCTCTGAACCACTATATAAAGGCGAAATTCAATAAAATATCCTATACCGTTTCAACGCGTTTATTTACTAATGTTTCCACTCATTGCGCTATCGGTGAAAAAAATATACAAAATCTTCCTTTTAATTCAGATATAAGAAATGTTATCCTGTATCACCACGAGAACAATGACGGAACAGGTCCCTTCGGCAAAAAGAGAGACGAAATTCCTCTCTTTTCAAAAATCATACATCTGTGCGATCTTGTTGATAAACTAAGCCAGACCTGTAAAAACGAGCATAAAGCATATGTTTCCGTATGTTCATATCTGAAAAAGACATACGGCTCTATCGTGGACGGCGATTGTGTCAGCGCTTTTCTAAAAGCATTTCCCGAAGATCGTTTTTCATTGCTTTGGAACTCTGATCTTGATAATTTGCTCTGGAAAAAAGTTCCCCGCATAAAACAGGACCTGCGTTTTGATCAGATAAAATACCTGGCTGATTTTTATGCGCGGATCATCGATTATAAATCACCGTGCACAAGCACTCATTCGATCGGAGTCGCGAAAAACGCCGAAAGGCTCTCTTTATTCATGGGATTAAATAAATCCGTATCGGAAAAAATGTACCTTGCCGGCGCTCTTCACGATATAGGAAAAGTTGTAGTAAATAATAAAATACTGGAAAAACCGGGACGTCTTACCGAAGATGAATTTTCCGTAATGAAGCATCACGCCGAATTTACTTATTATATGCTGTCGGAAATAAAAGATTTCAAAGAAATACGCGACTGGGCGGCTTTTCATCATGAAAGGCTCGACGGAAGCGGTTATCCCTTCGGATTATCCGCAGACAAGTTAAATACCCAGGAACGCATAATGGCATGCGCCGATATTTATCAGGCGCTGACTGAAGACAGGCCATATAAACACAGCATATCCCATGAAAAAGCATTTGATGTTTTAAAGGAAATGGCCGATAATGGCTGGATAGATTCGGATATTGTAAAAAACGTCGCCCTGTGTTTTAAGCCTGAGAATACATAATGATATGAGTCAAGGGACAAATGGACACAAATCGGATGCTTGCATACGATTTTGTGTCTATGAGGACCGCAAAAACATGAAGATGGAGCCATTTTTGTAAAAAAA
>CASEDW010000259.1 GCA_949286775.1 uncultured Eubacteriales bacterium
GTTATGGCGTAAATGATCTGATCATAATAGCCGTGGCTGCGCTGGCAGGTATCTTTATACGTTATGCGGCTTCAAGAATTTCAGGCGGTTTTAAAGATCTGCTTGGAAGGAATGTCAAAAAAGACTTAAGACAAAGGGTTTATAACAAAATAGTGCGTTTGGGACTTCGTTCCACAGATGAAATGAATATGGCGGGTCTGACTCAGGTATCAATGGAAGGCATAGAACAGCTGGATCTGTATTATTCCTCTTATATACCGCAGTTTTTCTACGCTATGGCAGCGCCAATTATACTGTTTTTTATTACCGTATCCATCGATTGGCGAGTGTCTCTTGTACTTATATTATGCGTGCCTCTTATTCCGGTTTCCATTATCGCCGTATCTAAATACGCGAAAAAAATATTTGCCAAATACTGGGCTAAATATACTTCTATGGGAGATTCGTTCCTGGACAGTGTACAGGGACTGAAAGAACTGAAAATATTTCAGGCGGACGCGGCGCAGCACAGAAAAATGAATAAGACAAGCGAAGAGTTCAGAAGGATTACGATGAAAGTCCTCGTAATGCAGCTTGCGAGCACTACGATCATGGATCTTGTCGCCTATGGCGGAGCGGGATTAGGAATCGCCATAGCCGTTTTGAGAGCTTCATCGGGAAACATTTCGCCTTATGCCGCGTTGTTTCTGATTCTCGTGGCGGTTGAATTTTTCCTTCCGCTGCGCGCCTTTGGGTCAGCGTTTCACATTGCCATGAACGGAGCAGGAGCAGGCAAAAAGATATTGTCATTACTTGATCAGACGGAGCCGGCATGGGGAAATGAAAGTTTCAAAATTTCAGAGATCAGACTTAAAGACATTACTTTTTCTTATGATAAAAAGCGGGAAGTCCTCAAGGATGTTTCAATGGTTTTCCCGAAGACGGGTATGACGGCTATTGTTGGTGAATCAGGCTGCGGAAAATCTACGATAGTAAATATTATTCTTGGAGTTTTAAGACCGCAAAAAGGCTTTGTGACAGCGGATGGCATTAAAATAGAAAATTTTTTGAGGGAAAGCTATTATGAGCACATTTCAGTCGTCAGCTACAATACATATATTTTCAACGCGACGGTAAGGGAGAATTTCATGCTGGCGAACAGAAATGCCGCTGATTTCGAAATGTATGAGGCGTTAAGAAAAGTGAATCTCGAGGATTTTATACTTGAAAACGGCGGACTTGATAAGGTTATCACTGAAGACGCGGCTAATATTTCAGGAGGACAGAAGCAAAGGCTTGCGCTCGCAGTCAACCTGCTGGCTGACAAGGATTTTTATATCTTTGACGAAGCGACAAGCAATATCGATATAGAAAGTGAAGCCATCATTATGAAAAATATAAAAGAACTTTCTAAGAGAAAGTCAGTAATAGTGATTTCACATCGTCTTGCAAATGTCGAGCCTGCCGATCTGATCTACTATATGGAATCGGGAAAGATAGCGGAATGCGGTACGCATGAAAAATTGATGGAGCATAAAGGAGGATATGAAAAACTTTTCACCGCGCAGAAAGAGCTGGAAGAGGGATATCATTCAAACGCTAAAGCAGGAGGCATACGGATATGATGAAGAATAATAATCTTCGCAGAAGCGGAGCGAAGATCATGGCAAATCTGATACTTATCCTGGGAAGGCTGGCTTATATCATGATCCTGGCCGTTATCAACGGCTCCGTTGGATTCATGTGCGCTATAGGAGTGACGCTTTTTGGCGCTGTAGGTATCGCAAAGGTTTTAGGAGAGCCTATAGCCCTTTCCTATGGAGCTATCGCTGCTTTTGCGATAGGCTGCGGCGCGTTGAGGGGAGTGCTGAGATATTTTGAACAGTATTCAAATCACTATATAGCCTTCAGGCTTCTCGCGGTTTTGCGTGACAAAATATTTTCTGCTATGCGTATTCTTTGCCCCGCAAAGCTTGAGAGCAAACAAAAGGGATCGATCATCGCGATGATCACATCGGATATCGAAACATTGGAGGTGTTTTATGCTCATACGATTTCTCCGATATGCATAGCGGTAATCGTATCAGTGTTCGTCGTTATATTTATCGGTTTTATTTCAAACTGGCTTCTTGCGGTGGCAACGCTGTTCGGATATGTGACGATCGGCATTATTGTGCCCCTTGTTTCATCAGATAAACTGAAAGCGTCAGGCGTTAAATACAGAGCGGAATTTTCTTCCTTCAATGCTTTCTTTCTTGACAGCATCAAGGGAATAAAAGATATCGTGCTTAACAATGCGGGAAAAGATCGTGAAGACGAGGTGAACCGCCGTTCCGATGTTTTGCTTTCTGAAACTAAAAAAATGAAACACGAGATCACGAAAGCTTCCGCCGCGACAGAACTTTGCGTTTCGCTTTTTATTTTAGCGGTGCTTACTATCGGGATAATGCTTACAGTGTCAGATAATCTGTCTGTCGGCAAAATGGTGATCGGCGTAACGGCAGCGTTCGGATCATTCGGACCGGTTATCGCGATATCGGCCTTACCGGGTAATCTGACGCAGACATTTGCGGCGGGAGACCGCGTGCTTAATCTTCTTTCTGAAAAACCGGCAGTAACGCCTATAGAAAACGGTGAAAACATTGAATACGAAAAACTGAATGTCAAAGATCTTTCTTTTTCATACGATGATAAAACAGAAGTATTATCAGATATATGTATGAACTCGAAAAAAGGCGAGATCATCGGTATCGTTGGGGAGTCGGGCTGCGGAAAATCCACATTTCTAAAACTGCTGCTCAGATTCTGGGAAAAGAAGAGCGGAGAGATAAATTATAACGGAACGGATATCGACCGAATAAATACAAACAGTCTGCTTAGCAATGTTACTATGGTAAGCCAGGTGACTTATCTGTTTGATGAAACTATCGAAGATAACTTAAAGATAGCAAAACCTGATGCGACAACAGAAGAGATTGAAAATGCATGTAAGCTTGCTTCCGTGCATGAGTTTATTAAAACTCTTCCCGACGGATATCAGACGAAAGTCGGAGCTCTTGGAGATAATCTTTCGGCAGGTGAAAAACAGCGTATAGGACTTGCAAGAGCATTTTTACGAGGCAGTTCACTGATTCTGCTTGATGAGCCGACCAGCAATGTAGACAGCATAAACGAAGGCATCATTTTGAAAGCTCTGAAAGAACAGAAAAACCAAAAGAGCATTATACTTGTGTCGCATCGTGAATCTACAATGGCGATCGCCGACCGTATTTACCGTGTGAACGGAGGAAGAATGTATGAGCAAAACTGAGGCTCGCCGGGATCGAGAAAAGCAGGTTGTAGCTTTGATGATTAAGCTGTATTGCCGAAAAAAACACAAA
>CASEDW010000260.1 GCA_949286775.1 uncultured Eubacteriales bacterium
CTCGGAATCCAGTTCGGAGGACTTAAAGCCGTAGATGATTTTAATATGATCATAGGAAAGACGGAGATAGCCGGACTTATCGGACCGAACGGAGCCGGAAAGACAACGGTATTTAACCTTCTTACAAAGGTTTATCAGCCGACGAGCGGAAATATCATGCTCAACGGAAAAGATACGGCGGGCATGAATACTGCTCAGATCAATAAGCTCGGAATCGCGCGTACATTCCAGAATATACGCCTTTTCAATAATCTTACTGTTGAAGACAATGTAAAGATAGGTCTTCACAACACAATGAAGTACAATACTTTCGAAGGCGTTTTCAGACTTCCGAAGTACTGGAAAAAAGAAAAAGAAATGCATGAAAAGGCGATGGAGCTCCTCTCCATATTTAATATGAGTAATCTGGCGGGATGGCAGGCAGGAGCTCTGCCCTATGGAGCTCAGAGACGTCTTGAGATCATCAGGGCGCTTGCCACAAATCCGTCGCTTCTTCTGCTGGATGAGCCGGCAGCCGGAATGAATCCTAATGAAACAATCGAGCTGATGGAAACCATTTCAAGAATCCGCGACGAATTTAAGATTGCGATACTTCTGATCGAGCATGATATGCAGCTTGTAATGGGTATCTGCGAAGGCATCTGCGTACTTAACTTCGGAAAAGTTATCGCAAAGGGAACGGCTGAAGAGATTCAGAACAACCCGGCAGTAATAGAAGCTTATCTCGGAAAACAGAAAGGAGAATAATCGCATGTTGCATGTAGATAATATAAATGTATATTATGGAAATATTCATGCCGTTAAGGACATCTCCTTTGAAGTAAACGAAGGCGAAATAGTTACTCTCATCGGTTCAAACGGCGCCGGAAAGAGTACTACGCTTCATACAATTTCAGGGCTTCTTCGTTCGAAAACGGGTTCGATAAAATTTTTAGACAAAGTTATCAACAATGTTCCGGCATATAAACTCGTATCGATGGGACTTGCGCACTGTCCTGAAGGAAGAAGAATTTTCCTTCAGATGACGGTTGAGGAAAATCTTGCGATGGGAGCTTATACAGCCGCGAAAAGCACGATCGAGCCTACGCTGGAGATTGTATATTCGCATTTCCCAAGACTTAAAGAGAGAAGAAAGCAGATTGCGGGAACACTTTCAGGCGGCGAGCAGCAGATGCTCGCGATGGGAAGAGCGATGATGTCGCATCCGAAGCTTCTGATGCTGGATGAGCCTTCGATGGGACTTGCGCCTATCCTGGTAGATGAGATATTCAAGATAATAGACGATCTTCACAAAGCGGGAACGACGATTCTTCTCGTAGAGCAGAACGCGCAGATGGCGCTTTCGATCGCTGACCGTGCTTATGTCCTGGAATCAGGTAAGATTACTCTTACAGGAACAGGAGAAGAACTTATCAAGTCTGAAAAAGTAAGAAAAGCCTACCTCGGAGGCTGATGATATTTTGTTAAATTAAAAGGAGAGCGTGCATGCTGCATTTGAAAGCGGCAGTCACACTCTCCTTTACATTGAATCCTTATAGCAGATCGGGCTCCTTGAAGATTTCCTTTGCCAATTCCACAAATACTTTACGGCGAGGATCTCCAGACAGAGATTTATAGTAAATGCCGTAGGACATCGGTTCTGCGTCGACGATGGGAAGCTGCAGCAGACCGTCTTTTTGAAAGCCGGGCTGTTCAGGAAGGATTGAAATACCATATCCGGCTTCAGTAAGCGTAATAGCGGTTTCAATAGAATCGCAGATATAAATGTCTGCCGGAAATTTGTGTTCTATTATTCTGTGGACTATTTTTTTGTAATCGGCCTGGCAGCTTTGGGGATCGATAGCCACGATGGGCGCTTTTTCAAGATCGCGCAGAAACAGCTCTTTTTTTTGAGCTAAAGGGTTGTCTGCTTCCATCAGCGCTACCGGGTAAAATTGAGTAAGCTCAAAATATTTGATGCCCTTTCGGGATATACTTTCCCTGAAAGAAATAACAACGTCTATAACTTCTTCAGAGAGTCTCTGATATAAATGCTGAAACGGGATTATACGAAAGACGGGATAAATATTCGGAAAGCGTTCTTTCATTTTACGTAAAAGTATTTTTATGGCAAAGGCTTCACGGTGGGAATGAAAGCCTATAGTAAAAGGTTCCCTCGTGTCGTCCGCGCTGTGTTCAGCGCGTTTTTGAGCTCGTTCGTAAATCGACATTACGGTTTTCGCGTCGTCTAAGAACAGAATGCCGGCATGCGTAAGCTCAACAGTCCTTGTTGTACGCCTGAAAAGCTGCACGTCGAGCTCGGATTCCAGCGAATGGATCTGCTGTGTTACCGCCGGCTGAGTGACATGAAGACGCTGAGCGGCGCTGGCGAAGTTCAATGTTTCGGCTACTGCTAAAAAGCAGGATAATTGCATAGTATTCATAAAAACCTCTTTGATTAATAAGATATTCTTATTTATGATAACATAGTCTAAATTAACATTCAACAAAATGAACAATATAATAATATAGATGGGCATCAAGGATTATCAGCCGGTTCATACAAAATTTAACAACAGGAGGTAAAATTAAGGCATGGGTCAATTGCTTAAGTATTTAAAACAGTATAAAAAAGATGCCATTTTAACGCCTATCTGGGTAATATTGGAAGTTTTTGGCGAATTGTTCTTAACAATAACTATAGGTCAGTTTATTGATGAACTTTCCAAGCCAAACGCGTCAATGGATATTATCTGGAGTTACGGTGTGCGTCTTTTGATACTTGCGGTATTTTCACTTGTCGTAGGTACGATCGCCGGATGGACATCTACCAAAGCGGCAGCGGGTCTTTCAAAAAATCTGCGAAACGAAATGTTTGACCGCATACAGGGATTTTCTTTCTCTAATATAGATAAATTCTCTACAAACAGTCTCGTAAC
>CASEDW010000261.1 GCA_949286775.1 uncultured Eubacteriales bacterium
GCGATAAATAAAGCCTTAAAAAAAGACATGTCAGTTTATCTCCTGTTTCAGATTTATGGGAATACCGGCGACCGTTTCCCAGACTTCATCCGCTTTTTCAGCTAAAAAAGCGTTTATCTTTCCGAGTGAACGGATGTATGAAAGGGTGCTATCGTCGTAAGGCACGCCGTCGTCAAAAATGTTATTGGATACGATAACAAGCTCTTCAAAGTTATTGTCAAGCTCACAGATATCGCCGCAGATTTTACTGACAACCTCATCTTCGGAAATGATTTTTCCACCCTTAAACATCTCATTTGCCGCAAGATTCGACATACACTCAAGAAGAGCCGCTCTTTTGCCATTTTTTTCTGTTTTTTGCAGACATTTTGCTATATCTTCCGGCTGTTCAATTGTAAAAAAGCCCTTTCCGGCGCGCATCTTTCTGTGATTTTCGACGATCTTTTCTTCCCGTTTCCCATAAATTTTCATAGTAGCGAGATAATTCATTTTGAGATTTTTTTCTTCGCTTATATCTTTTATCTTTTTTTCGGCAAAAGCGGATTTTCCGCTTCCGCTTCCTCCTAAAATCAGTATCATCACTTTCTCTTTCTGACGCACTTGCTGCGTCAATAATGGTAAATTTTGAAAGTTTTTTCAAACTTTCGCCTCAAACCGTGTATACTGCTCGATCGCAAGATCATCAAATGACAGCTGTTCTTTAAATATCGAAAGCGCCGTGTCGCAGAGCTGACAGAACATAACTGCGCCTGTTCCCTCTCCCAGAGCCATATGTGCATCGATCACAGGCTTTATGCCAAGCTCGTTTAGCACAAGCTTTGCCGCTGGCTCTCCGCTTATATGAGAACCGAAAATATAATTCTTCACCTCTTCAAACAGCCTAACGGCGCAAAGCGCGGCAACAGAAGATATCACTCCGTCAATGACAACAGGCATCCTGTAATATGCTCCCCCTATCATAACGCCCGCCATGCCTGCAATATCAAATCCGCCTACGCATGCCATTACATCAAGTACGTTTTTATTGTATAGATCGTATTTATTAATAGCGGCGTCGATGACTTTTTCTTTTTTCGCCAATCCGCTGCTGCTAAGCCCCGACCCTTTTCCGGCTGTCATCGCCGCAGGAACTTTTAAAAGCGAAGCGGCCACGGCAGCGCTTGTCGTCGTATTTCCGATTCCCATTTCGCCGGTGCAAAGCACTTTATATCCGTTATCTTTAGCGTATCCCGCCATCTCGATTCCGGCTTCTATGGCAGATAAAAGCTCTTCTTTTGACATGGCAGGTTCTTCGGCAAAATTTTTTGTTCCTTTGGCGATCTTTTTATCTATGAGTCCATCGACCTTTTCATCGGTATTAATCCCTATGTCCACCGGAAACACCTGTATACACGACATTTTCGACATTTTGCATACGGATGAAGTCTTTTTTGCCATCGCTTTTGCTACGGCAAGAGTCACCTCCTGCCCCGACTGGCTTATGCCCTCTTTTACGACTCCATTGTCGGCGCACATCACTATAACGGCTTTTTTCACGATATCGATATTTTCATCCTCAAGGATTGCGCCCATTTTCGATAATACTTCTTCAAATACTCCAAGAGAATCCAGCGGTTTTGCCACCGCGTCCCATTTTGATTTAATCAGGCCATATAATCCACTGTCCAGCTTATTTAATTTAATTTCACCTGAAAGAAGTTTTTTTATGATCATTATTTTCTCTTTCTGACGCGCCTGCCGCGTCAATTATAGTAGATTTGGAAGTTCACTTCCGAACTGATCTTTTATCGTCGATCCGCTTTATAAGAAATATGGGCTTCAGAGAGCATTTCATATATCGCTTTCATGTCCATATTTTTTCGTATAATATCCGCAAGCCTGTCGTATTCATGCTCTTTTAATATATCGTAGTCAACGGCGCTGCCATCAAGCTTAACGCCCTTTCTGTCAGCTAATGCGTTTACTATCTCAGAAGCTATGCAGCCTTTGTCAAATATGGAATGTACATACGTGCCATATATATTTTTATTCTGAACCACAACAGGAAGTTTTTCATCGGCGTCTCTATCAGTATACACGGTTTTACCCATATGGATCTCGTATCCTGCAAATTCCAAGTCTGACAGTTTTTCGAATATCCCCGACAGAATATTAATTTTCCCCTCTGTCTGCCTCCTCGTTTTTTCAGAAAGCAGCTTAGTTTTTACAGCCAGCATTTCCATTCCTCGCATTGATCCACCTTCTTCAACGCAGTCAGGATCTTCAATCATATTCCCCAGCATCTGATATCCGCCGCAGATACCGAATACAGGTATCGACTCTGAGAGCTTCTTCAGGGCAGCTTCCATTCCTGACTTCCGCATCCACTTTAAATCGCCCATGGTATTTTTACTTCCTGGAAGAACTATCATGTCAGGATTTCCAAGCTCAGACGGATTATTTACATACCGCACAGTAACGCCGTCTATCTGCTCGAAAACATTGAGATCAGTAAAATTTGAAATTCTCGGATATCTGATGACCGCTATATCTATCAGACCTGACGCTTTTCTGTCAAACCGTTCAGTTAAGCTGTCCTCATCTTCCAGCTTAAGTTCCGCATACGGAACTACGCCCACAACAGGCGTTTTGCCTCTTTCTTCAAGCATAACTATTCCTGAGTCAAGCAGCGATGCGTCACCCCTGAATTTGTTTATTACAAGACCTTTTACCCTGTTTTTCTCATCGTCCTCAAGAAGCATTAAAGTTCCGAGAAGCTGCGCGAATACGCCTCCTCTGTCAATATCTCCCACAAGAATAACCGGCGCGTCAACAAGCTTGGCCAGTCCCATATTTACGATATCGTCTTTTTTAAGATTGATCTCGGCAGGACTTCCGGCGCCTTCAATCACTATGATATCCGCCATATCTTCCAGTTTATTAAACGCCTTTATGATATCAGGAATCAGAGCTTTTTTATACGCGAAGTAATCGGCTGCGCTCATGTTTCCCATGACTTCTCCGTTCACGATCACCTGAGAGCCCGTATCATTCGTCGGCTTTAAAAGTATAGGATTCATGCATACATCAGGTTTAACTCCTGCCGCCTCCGCCTGCATAACCTGAGCCCGACCCATCTCAAGGCCGTCTTCCGTTATATAAGAATTGAGAGCCATGTTCTGGGATTTAAAAGGAGCCACCCTGTATCCGTCCTGTTTAAATACCCTGCACAGTCCCGCCGCTATCAGACTTTTTCCGGCGTTCGACATAGTGCCCTGAACCATTATCACTTTAGCCATTTTGTTCTTCCTGCCTTTTTTCAGCTATATTTATCAGTTCTTCAAGTTTTTTATTCATCTTTCCGATCTTCGGCGCGGTATTTATAATCTTCTCACATGAATTCATACATGCAACCGCCCTTTCAAATGTTTCGTCTGAAATCTCTTCAAAAGGTTGTTCCGTGATCACCTCGGCAGCTAAAAGGCGCGCGAGCCTGTAATCGATATCATTTGTATAAAGTATACCCGCCGCAAACGGTATATTTTCTTTCTGGAGTTTTCTGAACACCGGAATTCCCGTCCCGCCTCCTGCGATAACAAAAACCTTCGGCTTTCTGCCCTCAGGCTTTGAAAGTTCAATATTTCCCAGCAGCGGATCGAAAAATCCTTTTTTTATGTCATAGAGTTCCCTGATATTCGATTCCTCAAAGATCTCTTCAGGTTTACCGAACCCAAACAGTTCTTTTCCCTTGACAGTCACAATCCTGTCGGCAACCTTTTCAGCCAGATCGATCTCATGAAGAGAAGTCAGAACAGTGATCTTCTTTTTCCTTGCTAAATTTGTCAGAATCGTCAGAAGTTCAAGCTTGTGCTTGACGTCAAGAAAACTCGTCGGCTCGTCAAGAAGTATTATTTCAGGCTCCTGACAGAGCGCTCTTGCCAGAAGTATCCTCTGTCTCTGTCCGTCACTTATCCTGTTAAAATCTTTATAGGCGATGTCAAAGGCCTGAACAGTTTCAAGAGCCTCGTTTATTTTCTCCTCGTCTTTTTCTGTCAGAAAGCCCAGACGTCCGGTATAGGGGTATCGGCCTGTGGCCACTATATCTCTGCATGTCATCAGTTCGACTTTGATTCTCTCCGTCAGGATCACCGCCATTTTTGACGACAGTTCTTTAAAGCTGTACTTATGGATATCGCGTCCATCTAATATGATCTTTCCTGAAATAATATCTAGTTCCCGCGCTATACTCTTTAATATAGTCGATTTTCCCGCTCCGTTTGGTCCTATCAGAGCTACGATCTCGCCCTTTTTTATGTCTATGTTTATGTCGTCTACAACGCTTTGATTATTGTAACCGACTGAAAGATGTTCCAGTTTGAGATAATCCATTTTCCCCGGTCATCCTCTCTTTCTTCTCAGCATCATATAAATAACGACAGGCGCTCCGAAAAGCGATGTAACCGTACTGATATTTAACTCCAACGGTGAAAAAGCTGTTCTCGCTATCAGATCGCTTATCATGCAGAAAACGGATCCTCCCAGAAAAACAGCCGGTATAACGACTATGGGCTTAGAAGTATTTAAAATTCTTTTTATCAGAAACGGAACCGCAATTCCGACAAAGGAGATCGGGCCTGCAAATGCCGTAACAACAGCCGCGAGAAGACTCGACATTACAATCAGAAGCACCCTGAATTTTTTAATGTCCACGCCCATACTCTGAGCATAAGCTTCTCCAAGCTGATAAGCTCCTAAAGGTTTTGCCATCATAAAACAGATGACAAAAGAAACTCCGACTACTAAAAGCGCCACGTAGAAATTGCTCCACGTCATTCCCGAGAAGCTTCCGTTCGACCAGTTGTGCAGATTCGCGATATCCGAATCCTCAGCGAAGGTAATCAGAAAATCAGTTATGGCAGTACAGATATAGCCGAGCATTATTCCCGCCACAAGAAGAGTCGCCATGTTCCGAATCCTTCTTGAAAACAGCAGGACAAATCCCAGGGAAAGAAACGCCCCGATAAACGCCGCAAAAATCAGAATATATGACGATATCATTCCTATTTTGTTGATAAATAATATCATCGTGACGGCGACCGTCATCTTAGCGCCTGATGAAATCCCAAGTACAAAAGGCCCCGCGATCGGATTCTCAAAAAATGTCTGAAGCAGGAAGCCCGCCAGCGACAGCGCTCCTCCCAAAACAGCGGACATGAGGATCCTGGGAAGGCGTATTTTCATTATGATATTTACCTGTGTCTGCTCTCCCTCACCTGTAAATATTATCCTGACAATATCCGGGACTGAAATTTTTACATTTCCGGTGTTTATATTTAAAACGACGATAAATAAAAACGCCGCCGCCAGCAGGACGAAAACCGCCGTATAACGAAGCCTTCTTTTTCTGCTTTCGTTTTTATCCGTAATTAAAATCTGTTCATTCATATAAGTTTTCATTAAACTTTATTTTAAATTTCCTTACATTTTTGATAAGAAAGTCATTTCATCAGGGCTGCCGTCTGTTATCATGATATTTATATCTTTTATCATACGGCCTACAATATCCGTAGACTGATAAAATGATTTTCCCGTATTCCATACATTGCCGTTCTTTACCGCTTTAAAATCTTTAAACAGCTCGTTCTTTTTTATCAGATCATCTATTGATTTTACGCTTGTATCTATTGAACCGTTGTATATGAGGTAATCCGCGTCCACTGCCGAAGCGTAAAAGTCTTCCATCGTTATAGGAATAGATGCGCTGGCGCCTTCTATCTGTTCAAAGTTGTACTGCGCTCCGGCGAGCTCTATCATTTTAGGGATGTAATCCGATGAGCCTCTGACTACCGCGGAGCCGTCGGTATTAATATAGAAAAACGCGACTTTCTTTCCAGTGTTTCCAACTCTCTCAAGCTCTTCGATGATCCTTGACTCTTCATCAAAAAACTTTTCCGCTTCCTCCTGTTTTCCGGTTAAAACGGCATACATCTTAATCCACTCGGTTCTTCCCAGAGGATGATCTTCATAGCTGGATCTGTCCACAAGCACAGGTATATCCAGATCCTCGATCATCTCTTTTACTTTAGGAGTATGATATATCATCGTCGATTCAACTGCAAGATCACAATCTTCTTCAATCATGGTTTCATAATCCGGCTCACTGTAATTTCCCGCGTAAATTATATCGCCGTTCTGCATCGCTTCCGCCGGCGCGTCAATATACCAGCCGGATTCCCTGATGCCGCTCATTCTGATATTGTCAAGCGAATCAACGGCCGCGAACAGCGACATGGCAGACGTCGCGGCAAGATATATATTGTCGAGCGGCTGCTTAAGAATAATAATATCCTCGTCAAGATTTTCAGGCGCTTCCTCATCCTCAGGAACAACCAGATATCTTCCGCTCTCCGGTATATCAATAAGAGAATAGCCGCCTTCATAGTTGTCGATCGTAAAGCACTGAGCATAATCAAGCTCCGTGCTTCCGATATATTCAAGGCCGTCGATCTCAACTGCGGGCTCCGCTTCAGCCTTCACGGTCTCATCCGCGTCTTTATCCTTCGACGCCGCTTCATCTGACGCAGCTTGTGTTTCTCCGGACACAGCTTCTGTTTCTGCGGACTCCGTTTCTGCTTCTCCGGACACAGCTTCTGTTTCAGATATTTCAGACGAATCTTCCGCCGCAGAGCTCTCCGCATTTTTCTGAACATCTTCAGAAGCTGCTTTCTGTCCGCAGCCCGACAGCGCCATACCTGACGCCGTCACTGCTGATAAAATAAATACCGTAAATCTTTTATTCATGCGTATCATAAGCTCTCCTCAATATTTTCAACCGTCACGTCATAAAGCTCGCGCGCTTCATCCTCGCATCCGAAAAGTATTCCATACATCAATAACCACTCGGCCTTTCCCAGCTCTGTTTCTTCATCGGCGCTCCTGTCGATGATAAAGGCGATATCAAGCATAGCCATACGCTCAGTTATATCGGTCATACGCTCCCTGTACTCTTCCGTCGTCAGCTCTTCTTTATCTTGTTTTGAAGCATTTTCTCCGTTATTTTTTGAAACGCTTTCTTCTGTATTTTCTTTGCCGTTCTTTTCACGTTCCTCTAAAACGGTTTCATTTAACGGAAGTATCTCGCTGCTTTCAAGAACGACGTCTGTTTTCTGTTTCACGATAACCTTTGATTCAGGCTCATCGAAAGCGCCGGCGAAAACAGCGTCGCCGTCTTTAATTGTGTTTAACACTTCCTCGTTTTCACAGTCCTTTTCTTCGAAGCCGATGGAGCTGACTATATCAAGAACGCCCAGCTTTTCCATTAATACTGCCGAATCCTCAGAAGCCGCATATACGCTTTTTACAGGAAGCTCTACAACTATCACCTGTTTATCAAGTCCCGCCGGAATTTCAACGTCTTCAGGCACGACGAGATATTTTATAACGTCCTGTCCGTAGAGTTCCGCGCGGATCTCTCCCGGCGTCTTTTCATCCTTTGCTTCCGCTCCGTTTTCATCAACAAATTCAGCTTCAACATAGCTCTCAGAGCTTTCCTCTGCTTTATCTTCGGCATCTTCTGTGTCCTTTGACTCATCTTCATTGGTGCCTTCTTCCTTTGCTACTTCTTTTTCAAGATATTCACTGTCGAGCACTGTATCCTTCGTCACATCGATTTCTATAAGTCTGATACCGTCTTCATATTCAAATATCCTGAGATAATCCGAATTTGCCTCATATTCGCTGTCGACAGCCTTTAATCCAACGATTTCAGGAGCCGTCTCATCTATTTTATTCTTCTCTCCGACGTAATTGCCGCCGGCAGATACGCCCGCCGCATTTTTACCTTCTGCTTTCGCCAGATATATAAAGATCGAATACTCGATTTCATGCGCCGAGCTCATCTTAGTCGTAGCTCCGATGATCCTGTTGTTTTTGTTAAGTTCGACAGGTATAGTCACGACTGAAGTAGAGCCGATCACGGTTGTATCATATTTTCTGCCGTTAGCTTTTACATAAGCATAAGACGAGCTTGAAAATACGAGCGTAGCATACGCCTGACCGCCGCTCACAGTGATCTTTGAACATGAAATAGTGATTCTTCCCGTTCCTCCAGAAAAAGAAAAGCTGTCGGGAGTATAAACGCCGTCTTCCAAAACGGTGCTGCTGTCTACGGCTGATGTTGATCCTGACATATCGGATTCGTAGTGCGACTCCTTGTCTGGTGTCGTATCAGGCACTGTTCCGGGATTTGAACCTGTTCCTGAACCTCCTCCGGGATTCTGTTCCGCTCCTGTTCCCGAACCTCCTCCGGGATTCTGTTCCGTTCCCTGATCTTCTCCCGGATTCTCATCTTTTATCTCTTCAAGAGATGTTGAGTCTATATTAATCTTGCGGTCATACCAAATTCCCTTGCTCTTTGAGTGGGACGCTACCACAAGGTCGGTATCGAGAGCTGATACAGGTATTTCATATGTATATTTGCCGTCCTTTACAACCGCAGGGATCCACTCTGATTTGTCATCCTTGTCGGCTTCTTCCGATGTTCCCATGAAAAGATAGTCGTAGCCCGTTCCGCTGAGAGTTATCACAGCATTCATTTTTCCGTCTTTCACAGTCAGAACAACATATGTCACTTTAAACATTCCTGAATTTGTCGAAGCGGAAGCGCTGTAAATACCGTCGGCAGGAACCGAAGGCTCGGGAGTCGGCGTTGGTTCAGGCGTTGGTTCAGGCGTCGGGGTCGGTTCCGGGGTCGGCTCTGCCTGGGGCGCGTCTTCTATAGCGCCGTCTTCAAGGTTCTTGAAACCGAGATAATATGTCGTATCTACCCATTTGCTTTTAGAGCTGTTCCAGAAAGCCACAGGAACATAATGTCCGAAATACGATTCCGGAACTTCAAATTCAAATGTCGCCTGTTTTCCCTCGACAACGGCTTCGACAACATCTGTCTTAACTTTGTCATCAGCCTTGCCGAAATATATCTTTGTATAAGTTGCTTTCGAAGTATTTACTATCTTCGCATGGTATGTGCCGTCTTCCCACTTCGTAATCTCGCTGATATTTACAGGAAACATACCGTAAGAATCTCCGCCGGCTTTTACGCATACGACCACATCTTTATAAACTGCCGGCAGATCTGTTTCGGGCTCATCTTCTTTATCATCTTCCTGTTCACTGTCCGGAGCTGTTTCAGGTTCATCTTCTTTTTCGTCTTCAGATTCTTTCTCCGGCTCATCCGCGGGATCTTTTTCTGACTCATCCCCGGTTATTTCATCAGTTTTCACTTCAGTTTCATCCTCAGTTTTCGCTTCAGTCTTGTCATCAGTCTCATCCTCAGTTTTCACTTCGGATTTTTCTTCTGTTTCAACCTCAGTCTTATCTTCCGAATTGACTTCTAATGTCTCATTATTATTAATATTTTCATCAGTTTCTTTATCATCAGCTTCCGCCGTTTCTTCCGATGCAGCCTCAGCTCCCGCCAAAACAATCTCTTCGTCCGCCTGTGAATAAACGGCAGTACCCAAAATCATGCTTGCCGACAACAATAAAACAACAAGCTTTTTCATTCTGAACTTCATAACTTACTCCTTTAAATACGTCGTCATCTTTCTTTTACGATAAATAATGTATAGTAACTGTCGGCTATTTCTTCTTCGTCCGCGTCAAATAAGATACGCTCATCCTTCATTCCGAGATTTTGAACGCACCATACATCCTGACCGCTTTTTCTGGCCTGTCTGTAAACTTCTCTGTATTTGCCGCAGGCCTTCATCAGAACTTTAGTTCCCGGAAGCTTAAGGGCTTCCTCGATCCCATAGGCAGACGGGATAATATGCATCTGCCGGTCCGTTTCCGCGAGGGATTCGTTAATCATAGCCGCCGCGGCGCAAAATGATGTGATCCCCGGAATAATTTCCGCTTCATATCCTCTTTCGATGATCCTTTTGTGTATATAAAAATAAGTAGAATATACACACGGATCTCCCAAAGTAGGAAACGCGATCGTCCTGCCCTGTTTCAGATACGATTCAATCACCGCAGCTCCTTTGTCATGTTCTTTTTCGAGTTCTTCTCTGTTTTTTGTCATCGGAAAAGGCAGTCCCAAAAGCTGTTTAGCAGATACATCAACTATTTTGCCGATAATCGCATAGGCTGCCGTCTTTTCGGGTATTTTCCCGGGGAAAGCGATGATATCCGCTTCGTTCAATATCCTGTGCGCTTTTAAAGTCAAAAGCTCAGGATCGCCCGGACCTATCCCCACTCCATAAAGTTTTCCGCTCATACTTTTCTCCTTTCTTCAGACTCGAATCATATTTTCGGGCATAAAAAAAGCCCCTATCGAGTCACGATAAAGAGGCTGGTACACGCATAGCAAACAACACAGCCATAAAGCTGTGTCCTTA
>CASEDW010000262.1 GCA_949286775.1 uncultured Eubacteriales bacterium
TGTTATACCGGCTTATCTGAGCAGCACGGCTAAAATACCGAAGTCGGCTGAAAATCCTCTCGGACTGAGCTTCCTTCCTTATGAGAACGCGACGCTCTATGACAATGAGGTTACAGACGAGCTGTTGGATGACGAGCTGAATTACGTAAACGATACGGATACGGCGTATGTAACAAATTCAACGGCAGTTAAGCTGCTTAAAGAAATAGGCGTAAAGAATGAAGACGGAAAAATTGAATGGCTTCAGAGAGGCGAAATAGCTTCTGTACATCCTTCAGAAGAAATTTATTACCGTCTGACTCTTTTCAACTATTCAGACGTGAATCTTGAAACAGCAAAACTCGTAGACGTATTCCCGTGTGAAAACGATACTTATATACTGAGCCGCGAAGAACGTGGAACAGACATCCCGTTTGGCGAAGGATATGAAGACATTGAGCTTGTAAACGTAGAAGATTTTACGAAAAAAGGAACAGTGACATGGTACTCTACAGATCATGACTGGAGCACGAGAAGCGATGATGAAGAAAACGGAATCCTTCAGCCGATGTATTATAAGGATTCTGACTGGAGTATGGGCTGGACCAAGATGAACGGCGTTGATTCCGACGCTTCCGCAATCGGTATGGAAATCGACTTTACAAACGGCGGAACTACAGACGGACTCGAGTCTTCAGGCAGCTATCAGTTCATCATCACGATGAAAACGCCGGGATACACAGCTGACAAGATAAGCGAATACTACGGCAAATATATGGACAACTCAGCGGCGGCCAGCGTCGTAAAAGACGGATCATCAGCTCAGGTTGAGGAGATTCCTCTTGAAGACATGGTAGAACCTAACAAAGTACGCGCGACGATGGAGCTTCCTACAGGAGTGATCGGCGACTATGTTTGGTACGATGAAAACGGCGACGGAATACAGGATGAAAATGAAGAACCTGTACAGGGCATGACTGTAACGCTTTGGCAGACCCGCTATTATGAATTAAACGGTTCGCTGAGACAGGATTCAAAGATATTTGCCACAACAGTTACAGATCAGGACGGAAGATATCTGTTCACAGGTCTTCCATGTAAGTATCTGAAGAGCGGAGCGGCTGACGAATCTACAGATCCTAATGACTACGTAGGCGGCGAATACTACACATATCAGGTTCGCTTCGAAAAGACAGACGAATTTGCCGGATATACATTCACGCAGCAGTATAAAGGCGGAGACGATACGGCGGATTCAAACGCGTCGGCAACAGGAGAGACGGAACAGATTTCTCTCAGCGTAGAAAAGGGTGAAAACGGTACTCTCGTAGGAGAGGAAAACATGACCATCGACGCGGGACTTGTGGAAGCTTTCTCTCTCGGAGATTATGTATGGCTTGATACTAACTGCAACGGAGTACAGGATGCTGACGAGCAGGGAGTAGAGGGCGTGCCGGTATTCCTTTATAAAGAAGAAGTTCAAGAAGACGGTTCAGTAGAGTATGTTTACGAAGCAAGAACTGTTACTGACGAAAACGGATATTACACATTCGATAACCTGCGCGCAGGAAACTATGTAGTTGAATTCGATATCAGCAACCTGAAAAAGACAGACGGATATACATATACTTATGACTTTACGATCTGCCAGGATCAGGCAGCTGGAGTATCGGCGACAGATTCTGATGCGCGCCATAACGTCGATGCTGACGGACGTATCCGCAGAACAGACGTGATAACCCTTACAAAAGAAGCTCTTGAAGCTCAGGGTATAAGGAACCGCAGAGACGACAGATGGGACGCTGGACTTGTAGTTTACAGCGCGATCGGAGGATTCGTATTTGACGACGCTGATTACGATGATCTGCAGAGCATCTACATTCCTCTTGAGGGAACTCTCGTAGAACTCTACGAAGTAAATCCTGACGGCTCCCTTTCTGACGAGCCTGTGGCAAGCCAGACTGTAGGTGCTGACGGAGAGTATTATTTCGATCATCTGATGTTCGGTACGCTGTACAAAGACTACAGCATTAAATTTACATATCCTGAAGGATATTACGGCGTAGAAGCAAATGCCGACTCAGATGGAGCGACTTTTGATCCGGCTAAGGATTCAGAATTTGATTCTGATGTAAACCTCTTTGAACAATCGCAGGACGGCTCGGGAGCGGACCGTACCCACGGCTGGATAAGCAGGATCAGACTTCCACAGGATACGGTTACGATGACATGGGATGCGGGAGCGAGAAAATACAGCTCTATCGGAGACTATGTCTGGGTAGATGATAACAAAGACGGCATTCAGGATGAGGGCGAAGCGCCTGTAGCAGATGTAATCGTCGTTCTTCAGAGCAGAGAAGACGCCGAATCCGAATGGGAATACGCGGGATATACTGTTACTGATGAAAACGGACATTATGAATTTACAGGTCTTGAAAGCAGTGAATATCTGAGCAAAGAATACAGAGTAGTATTCGTTCTTCCTGAAAAAACACATATCACTTCCCTTAACAGCGGAACTGATATAACGGTGGATTCAGACGCCATCGGCGTATATATGAAGGATATCGTACCTGTAGTGACGGAAGATCAGGACAACACCGGAGGTTTTGTCACAGCGGCGATCAAACCGGGATACGGCGAAGATGATCCTACATGGGATGCGGGTATCATAAAGATGTACGGAGCTATCGGCGATTACGTATGGCTCGATGAAGATCACAACGGTCTTCAGGATGAAGACGAAACAGGAGTAGCGAACGTTCCTGTTATTCTCGAATGGAATTCGTCAGGTTCAATACGTGACGAGAGCGCATGGATCGAGATAGGAAGCACAGTTACCGATAATGACGGTAAATACCTGTTTGAAGGTCTTGAGGAGGGATATTACAGAGTTAAATTCCAGATTCCTGAGGAATACGTAAATACACGTTATAACCGCGGAACAGGGGAAAACGGCGAGGAAATCGACTCTGACGCGTCAAGAAACGCCGGCGACCGCTGGTATTACAGCTCTTCGTTCTATCTTGAAGAAGGCGAAATTGATCTTACATGGGACGCAGGTATTTATAAACCTGTGACCAGAACAGAGACGATCACCCACAGAGAACCGCATAATCGTGTTGACAGAGTTCAGACGGTGAGAACACGCAGAACTTCAGCACGCGGAACTAATACAGGTGACAATACGGCTGTTATGCCATATATCATTCTTGGCGCGGTAGGCGTAGGAGGATGCATCGCGCTTGGAATCGCTTACAGAAGAAAGCGTAAAGACGCGTAAAAATTAATCAGCTTTCCGCGGGTTTTCCGGATATGATCCGGGGGATCTGCGGAAAGTTTTTAAAAAAAGGTTTAATAAAAACGCATTTTTTGAATTATTGTGACGCTTGTGTGACCATTCTCTATTATTATTAGCGTATAAAATACGAAAAAGATAAATGTTTATAGATAAACAGGAGGAAGTTTTTTATGAAGAAGAGAATAACGGCGACTTTAGCGGCGCTGGCTCTGGTAATTGGAGGAATTGCCGTACCGCCGGTTGAGGCTCAGGCAGCGCAGGTAAGCGTATCATCGGCAGTATCGCCAAGCGCGCAGTATCAGGTGTTCTATATTTCAACAGATGATCCTGCGAACACAAGATACGATCTCTACAACAACAACACCGGAACATACGACGTAGAGGGAGCAACTTTAGACGGAAGCGAACTCAGGATATATGAACCTGATATTGACTATACGATTTACGTTTATCAGATAGACAGCGAAGGAATGATCATAGGATCGACAGAGGTTTCCAGCAGAAGTTCTCTCGCCCATGAGTATACGGTATCTTATGAACTGTATGACACAAACGGAAGCCTTGTAACTACACTGCCGGCGGAAGAGGGAGTCGTAGCGATGGATGACTCTTTCATATTTTCGGCTGAGAGCATCATCGAGGAGAACGGCATAGAATACGATCTTTCTTCAAATTACGCCCAGCTCCCTGTTCACTACGGAGTAGACAATTATACTTTCCAGTATGAGATGTACGATCCGGAAGACATCGAAGCATATATCTACTATGTGGACGACAGAGGAAATGTGCTCGATACTAAATCACTTCCGTTAAGCTATTACGGCGGAGACGAAACATTTACTGTTGATCAGCATATCACTGTTGACGGCAGAGAATATACTAAATTCAGCGGACCTGATACTATTACTGTTAATTATTTCAGCCCTGTTTTAGATTACGATATCGTCTATGTAGAGGATGAGCCGGCTGTTACATTCCCATACTCGATCAAGATCAACTATGTGGACAGCAACGGAATGCCCCTCGGAACTCAGTACGAGACGATAACGGCTGAAGACGGCGAATACGATATCATCGAGATCGGCGTTCCTGATTCTCTTGAGATCAGCACCGACGGAACAGTATCTTATTATCATACAGATCAGACTGTTATAAATCATGATCCGAA
>CASEDW010000263.1 GCA_949286775.1 uncultured Eubacteriales bacterium
ACGGACATCACCATATTTTGGCGAGTAAAGTTAGAGGAGGCGCACTATGTACGCAATTATCGCAACAGGTGGAAAACAGTATAAAGTTTCAGAAGGCGATGTTATCAGAGTTGAGAAACTCGAGGCAGCAGCAGGCGAAACAGTTACTTTTCCGGTACTTGCAGTAAGAAACGACGAGACATTAGTAGCAGGCGCTGACGCTGCTAAAGCTACAGTTTCAGCTACAGTTGTTGAGACAGCTAAAGCTAAAAAAGTCATCGTTTACAAGTATAAGAGAAAAACCGGATACCACAAGAAAAACGGTCACAGACAGCAGTACACTGAAGTTAAGATTGAATCAATTCAGGCTTAAGCTAAGATGACAGAAGTTACTTTTTATCAGTTGGAATCAGGAGAATATTCGGGCTTCAGAGTCGAGGGGCATGCGGACTATGCCGATGAAGGCGAAGATATCGTGTGCGCGGCTATTTCAGCGCTGGCGATTAATACTATCAATTCCATAAACGAATTGACAGATGATCAGATAGACGTTGATATAGATGAAGAGGAAGCATATATAGACGCTTCTTTTTTGGAAAAACCCGGTAAAGAAGCGCAGTTACTTCTGAAATCTTTGCTTCTCGGTCTTACAAATATTGAAGCCGATGAAGCCACGAATGAATTTATTGATGTGATTATTGAGGAGGTGTAGGACATGATCAGAATGAACCTTCAGTTCTTCGCTCATAAAAAAGGTGTTGGTTCTACAAAGAACGGACGTGATTCAGAGTCTAAGAGATTAGGCGCTAAAAGAGCGGACGGACAGTTTGTAAAAGCAGGAAACATCCTTTACAGACAGCGTGGAACAAGAATCCACCCGGGTGTTAACGTTGGGCTTGGAAGAGACGATACATTATTTGCAACAGCAGATGGTGTTGTTCGTTTCCAGAGAAAGGGAAGAGACAAAAAGATCGTTTGTGTTATTCCTGTAGAAGAATAAGAAACTTTAGGGCTGTTGCATAGATTGTAATAGCCCTTTATTTATATTTTTTTGGAGGTAACATGTTCGCGGACAGAGCAAAGATTATTATAAAATCCGGAAACGGCGGCAACGGCCATGTGAGTTTCAGACGTGAAAAATATGTGCCTGACGGCGGTCCCGACGGCGGAGACGGAGGAAAAGGCGGAGACGTTATAATCGAGGTGGACGAAGGGTTAAACACTCTTTTGAACTTCAGACATAAAAGAAAATTTGCGGCGCAGAACGGTGAAGAGGGCGGCAAAAAAAGATGTCACGGCAAGAACGGCGAAAATATAGTTCTTAAAGTTCCGCAGGGAACTGTTATAAAAGACGCCCAAAGCGGAAAGGTTATCCTCGACATGTCAGGGGATCATAAAAGAGAGATTATTCTTAAAGGCGGACGCGGCGGCAAGGGAAACATGAATTTCGCGACGCCTACGATGCAGGCGCCTAAATACGCCCAGCCGGGTCAGCCGGGACAGGAGCTTGAAGTGCTGCTGGAACTTAAAGTGATAGCCGACGTAGGTCTTGTGGGATTTCCAAATGTCGGAAAATCAACGCTGCTTTCAAGAGTTTCAAATGCCCAGCCGAAGATAGCGAATTATCATTTCACGACGCTTCAGCCGAACTTAGGCGTAGTGGATATCGAAGGATGCAACGGATTCGTTATTGCCGATATACCGGGACTTATAGAGGGAGCATCCGAGGGCGCTGGACTCGGTCATCAGTTTTTGAGACATATAGAAAGAACAAGAGTCATGATACATCTTGTGGATGCGGCGTCAACGGAAGGACGAGACCCTATTGACGATATCTACAAGATAAATACAGAACTTGAAAAATATCAGGCTGACCTTACGAAACGTCCCCAGGTAATAGCGGCAAACAAGATAGACGCCATATATGTGGAGGAAGGCCAGGAGGATCCTGTAGAACGAATCAAGAGAGAATTTGAGCCAAAGGGCATAAAGGTATTTCCGATTTCGGCTGCGACAGGAAAAGGAATCAAAGAGCTTTTGTACTATGTACAGTCGGAGCTCGATAAGCTTCCGAAAGAGCCTACTGTATTCGAACAGGAATTCTTCCCTGAAGATGTGCTTATGCGTACAAATCTTCCTTATACGGTTGAATATGATCAGAAAGAAAAAGTATATATGGTAGAAGGTCCTAAGGTAGACAGGATGCTCGGATATACAAATCTTGACTCCGAAAAAGGATTCGCATTCTTCCAGCGTTTCCTCAAAGAAACAGGAATCCTTGACGACCTTGAGGCGGCAGGAGTTCAGGAAGGCGACACTGTAAGCGTATCAGGAATATTGTTTGAATATCACAAATAAAAAGAGGTATATATGTTAGTTTTAACAAGCAAGCAGAGAGCGTATTTGAAGGGGCTCGCAATGAATATCGATCCTGTTGTACAGATCGGAAAATCAAGTCTTACAACAGAGATTATAGAAGCTATATACGAAGCTTTTAATACAAGAGAACTTATTAAAATAAATGTTCTTCAGAATTGTGACGACGACATCCGGGAGATGGCGCGCATAATAGGCGAGAGAACAAATTCAATAGTAGTTCAGACTATCGGAAGAAAGATAGTGCTTTATAAAGAAGGAAAGGACGACAAAAAGAAGATAGAACTGCCGAAAGCTAAAAAGAAAGCCGAGTAACTTTTCTTAAACGGTTTATTTTGGAGAAATGCAATGGAATTAAAAGACTGGTTTGAACTTGAAGACAAAATAAAGGCTGTCCAGAATAAAGAGAGATTTCATCATACTATAGGAGTGATGAATACTGCCTGCGCTCTGGCGATGAACTACGGTATGGACGTACAGCGCGCGCGTATGGCGGGACTTCTCCATGACTGCGCTAAAAGCATCGTTCCAAACAGTGAAAAGGCCGCGCTATGCGATAAATACGGCGTTAAATATACAAAATTTGAGGCGGAAAATCCGCATCTGCTGCATGGAAAACTTGGAGCGTATCTTGCGAAAAATCAGTATGGAGTAGACGATGAAGAAATATGCAGCGCCATTAGTTTTCATACGACAGGAAAACCGGATATGACGGGATTAGAGCAGATAGTTTTTATTGCCGATTATATTGAACCGGACAGAGATTATGACGACATTCCAAGACTTGCGGAAGTAAGAAAAATGGCCTTCAACGATCTTGACGAATGTACATTTATGATACTTAAGGACACATTGGAATATTTAAAAGAAGCCAAAAGACCGATAGATACGACTGCGAACGAGGCGTATGAGTATTATGCCAAAAAGTTGAACAAAGGAGAGTGATTATGACATCTAAAGAGATGGCGCTTATGGCGGTAAACGCCATGGAAGATAAAAAAGCGAACGACATAAAGAT
This sequence comes from uncultured Eubacteriales bacterium, assembly GCA_949286775.1. GTDB lineage: Bacteria > Bacillota > Clostridia > Lachnospirales > Lachnospiraceae > Alectryocaccobium. The sequence continues at coordinate 3,374 of CASEDW010000263.1, forward strand.
AATCGATATCGAAAAGATTTCGACCCTTGCTGATTATTTTATCATTGCGAGCGGAACAAACAGAAATCAGGTTCAGGCGATGGCGGACGAAGTTGAAGAAAAACTTGGAAGAGCCGGCGTAGAACCGAAACATATCGAAGGATATGCTTCGGCAAACTGGATTCTGATGGATTACGGCGATATAGTAATACATATCTTCGATGAAGAAAACAGACTTTTTTAC
>CASEDW010000264.1 GCA_949286775.1 uncultured Eubacteriales bacterium
TACATACCCGGTCTTTTTCTTACAGCTTCAAGTCCTTCAAGAATCTGGATCTGATCTCCTCCATACTCCTGATTAACATTTAATTCTTCAGAATTCATCCATACCTCCCGTTTATTTTTCTAAATACGTCACGTTTCCGTTTTTCACTTCAAATAATCTGTCTATTTTAATATTTTCCTTAACAAGGTCGTCAAGACCTGTTCCTGTCAATATCGTCTGTGTCGAATTTATCTCGCTTAAAAGATATTCCTGTCTGTGGGAATCCAGCTCTGAAAATACGTCGTCAAGGAGAAGCACCGGCTTATCATTCGTCTCCTGCTCTATCATTTTTATCTCTGAAAGCTTCAATGAAAGAGCTGCGCTTCTCTGCTGACCCTGGGAACCGAATTTTCTGATATTGATGCCGTTCACCATTATGGAGAAATCGTCTCTGTGCGGCCCCACCGTAGTCTGTCCTAATACAAGATCTCTTTCTCTCGACATTAAAATCTGATTTTCAAATTCGCTTTCATAGGCGCTCGGCTCGTATTTTAAAACAATATCCTCAGCATCTCCCGTAAGCCTGCCGTGAATGACCTTCATTATTTCCGTCAGATTTTTAAGAAACTGGGTTCTGTCGGCTATTATTTTTTTGCCGTAATTTAGCAGCTGCTCATCCCATACGTCCAGCGTGCTTTTAAGCAGTTCATTTGCTGAAATATCCTTAAGCAGCTTGTTGCGCTGATTTAATACGCGATTGTAATCCGAAAGATTTTTGAGATAGATATGATTTATCTGGCACAATTCCCTGTCGATAAATCTTCTTCTGTCTGACGGCCCATTTTTTACTATGAAAAGGTCTTCCGGCGAAAACAATACGACATTTAAAAAACCATACAGCTCAGAGGCTTTTTTTATCGGAAAGCCATTTATCGCTACTCCTTTCGTATTGTTTTTCCTTATGTGAAAATCGATTTTATGAGAAACGTCCTTTTTCTTAAGTACAACTCTTATATGAGATTCATTTTCTCCGAATAAAATCAGTTCCCTGTCTTTAATGCTTTTATGCGATTTTGATGTAGAAGCAATATAAACAGCTTCAAGAATATTTGTTTTTCCCTGAGCATTGTCGCCATATAAAAAATTTACACCGGAATCAAAATGTACGGATAAATTTTTATAATTTCTGAAGTTTTTACATTCCAGGGATTCTATCCACATATTTTACTCCCAAACTCATTCAACTTTTACGTCTTCGCCGCCGTAAGAAAAAACATCGCCTTTATAAAGTTTTCTTCCTCTTCTGGTTTCTGTTTCTCCGTTAACTTTTACTTCGCCTTCGGTTATTATATCTTTTGCTTCGGCGCCGTTATATACAAGGCCTGCTAATTTCATCGCCTGGCCTAATTTTATAAATTCATCTCTTATATTTATTGATTGCATTTTTTCCCTCGCATTCCGAGCTACCGCTCTGCATGCTCATTTTTTTATTACTCTAATATTCTATGATAATACGTATTACTTCGTGCTTCGCACTCTCGTAATACTGCAAAAAATTCGCATTCCAAGCTACCGCTTTCATGCTCATTTTTTGTTACGTCTTCAAATAAAATTTATTTCATGCACGCAAGCGTGCGGAAAATAAATTTTACTTGAATCCGATTATCATAGAATATTTACAGGTAAAATCATATAAATGTAGTTCTCTTCTGCGTCTTTGATGAAGCATGGCGCTTTTCTGCTAAGCATATAGAGCGTTAGTTTTTCATCGTCTATAACTTTTATCGCGTCAAGAAGGAACTTCGGATTGAATCCTATCCTGATATCCTCGCCCTCTTTTTCAATTTCGATGCTTTCATCCATTGATCCGAAAGAGGAATTTACGCTCATCTCCATATAATCATCGACTGTATTGAAAACTATAGGTTTATTTTCGCTCTCTCTTACAAGCAGACTTGCTCTTTCGATAGAATCGTGAAATTCTTTTTTGTCAACAGTGATCTTTGTCCGATAATCATTTGAAATCATATTGTCGATGTGGAAATATTCGCCTTCTATAAGTCTTGAATAAACGACCGTTTCATCAAAAGCGAATAAAATATGATTATTGGTAAAATAAAGTCTGACCTGATCTTCTATATTATCAGACAAAATTTTTGAAATCTCATTCAGCGCTTTGCCCGGGATAACAGCCTGTTTATCCTGATAATCAGCGCCTAACTTTAATTTTCTGATGGCTACCCTGTGGCCGTCGAGGGCTACTATTCTTAATACGTTATTCTTTATTTCAAAGAGTTCGCCTGTCATAAGCTTGTTGTTTTCAAGCATATTTAATGAAAAGATGGTTTCTCTTATCATTTCTTTTAAAGTAAACTGCGAAAGTCCCAAAGAATAATCTTTTTCAATCATCGGAGGATATGGAAAATCCGAAGGATCCTGCGCCGGTATATTGAAAACCGATTTTCCGCATTTGATATTCGCGATAAATCTCTCATTTGTTGAAAAATCAACGAGATCATCAGGAAGTTTTCTTATAATTTCATAGAAAATCTTAGCGTCGATAGCTACAGTGCCTTTTTCTATAACTGTTCCTGAGACGTTTGTTTCTATCGCGAGTTCCATATCATTCGAAAGAAATTTTATATTGTTTGTCTGGGCGTCTATAAGAATACATTTAAGAAGCGGCGTAGTCGTATTTGAAGATACCGCTTTCATTACTATATTAAGGCTTTTTAAAAGCTCGTTTTTATTAAATGAAAGTTTCATGTGTGGAAAAACCTCCTTTGCATTCCACTAAAATAAAATAAATAATATATTAATTATTCATCGTCGTAGTCTTCATAGGTGTGGAAATGTTAAAAACCAATAAATCATCAGACAGACGCTGAAAAACAGGCATGGAAAACGATGTTAAAAACGATTAAAAACATGTAGAAAAAATGTTAATAAAATTTCTAAAAAAGTTTTCCACATTTAATCCATGTTAATTTCACATAAAAATGTGGAGTATTAAACAGCGAGAAGATTTTTGATTTTATCAATGTCTTCTTCGATGCTCGGA
>CASEDW010000265.1 GCA_949286775.1 uncultured Eubacteriales bacterium
TCCCTTGACTCATCAAATTCTTACATAAGTAGTAAACATATATCGTATTTCGTTATGTTCCATCATATCGCTCTGATAGGAAATCGCCCAGTTTCCGTCGTTGTCGAGATTCGGAAAATATGTATCAGCCTTATATTCATTGTCTATTTTCGTAATATGAGCCGTATCGCACAGTGGAAGGAGCGCCTCATAAATGCTTCCTCCTCCTATTACGAAAAGCTCGTCAGTATCGTATTTTTTTATCTCTTCTTTCAGTTCATCTATTCCATGAACAACAACTACTCCGTCTTTATTATACTCCTCGTTTTTAGTAAGTACTATATTAGTTCTGTTTTTTAACGGTCTTCCTCCCGGAAAACTTTCAAGAGTCTTTCTTCCCATTATTACTACATGACCTGTTGTCGTTTCTTTAAAAAACTTCATGTCCGCCGGTATCGACTCAAGAAGTTTATTTTCATTTCCAATTGCCCAGTTTTTATCTACAGCTGCTATTAATTTCATTTCATGCCTCGCTTTTATATTTTTTAGATGGCTATCGGGATATTTTTTATCTGCTCGCCGTGTTTATAATCCTCAACTATAACATCGTTCATTGTAAAATCATAAAAGTTCTTAATTTCCGGATTTAATCGAACCTTTGGAGCAGGGTAAGTTTCTCTTTTAATAAGTTCTTTTACGATCGGGATATGCCTGTCATAAATATGAGCGTCGGCAATGACGTGAACAAGCTCGCCCGCCTCCATATCTGAAACCTGAGCAAATGCCATCAGCAAAAGAGCGTACTGGCATACGTTCCAGTTGTTCGCCGCGAGAATATCCTGCGATCTCTGATTAAGAATAGCATTGAGGGTCAGTTTATCGTGTCCCTTTTTCTGCTCAACATTAAAAGTCATCGAATAGGCGCAAGGATATAACGCCATCTCCGACAAATCCTGGTGCACATAGATGTTAGTCATGATCCTTCTGCTGAAAGGATTGTTTTTCAGGTCAAAAAGCACCCTGTCCACCTGATCCATCATGCCCTCTTTATATTTATGCTTTACTCCCATCTGATATCCGTACGCTTTTCCGATAGAGCCGTTTTCATCGGCCCATTCGTCCCATATATGGCTGCTAAGATCATGAATATTATTTGATTTTTTCTGCCATATCCAAAGTACTTCGTCAAAGGCCGATTTTATAGCCGTTCTTCGAAGTGTTATCGCCGGAAATTCATTTGACAGATCATATCTGTTTACGACTCCGAACTTTTTGATAGTATATGCCGACTGGCCGTCAGGCCATTTGGGACGCACCTTTTCACCCTCGGTGCTCGTTCCGTTTTCAATAATATCGTTGCACATATTTATAAATAACTCGTCAGCGTAGCTCATGTATCAGGCTCCTCTTCTCCTTAAAATTGATTTGCAAAAAATCCGATGACTGATACTTTCAATCATCGGAATTTTAAAACTATAATTTATTTGAAATAATTTTTTATCAATGCTTCTATAAGCGAATGGGTATCCGCTGATCTTATAAGATTTCGCGCGTTTCCTTTGCTTGTAATATATGTGGCGTCTTTTGTAACAAAATACTGCGCGAGCTGTTTATAAGGATCATATCCCGCAGCCTCAAGAGCGTCTTTAACCCTTCTCAAAACTTCGTCAGGAGTTAATTTTTCCGTTCCCTGCGCCGGCGCATGAACCGGTGTCTGTTTAGGCGCACTCTGCGGCGCAGCGCTTATATCTGCTGCCGGCTTTTTCTGTTCAGTATTTTCTGATACTTGTTCTTCTTTTGGAAGGATCGCGTTATCCTGTTCTTTATCCTGCTCTTCTACGATCTGAAGCACGATATCATCCGATTCGGCGCTCTTTTCTGATTTTGAACTTGAGCGAACCTCAGCGCTCGTTTTATTAGAAATAGGCGCGTCCTGTCCTTCATCTTCATCCTCTTCATCATCTCTGTCAAGGATAGAGACAAATTCTATTTTGTCAACAAAATCATCGGAGTTTTTCTTATAATATTTCTGAATCTTCTTTGCTAATTTTTCAGCGCTCGTGCCTTCCATTTCCGCAATATCATAGATTGTATAATCGAGGCACTCGCTTTCCTGCTCATCTGTCATATCAAGCTTGCGCGTAACATAATAAATACAATCAAGCGCGCATTCTTCGTCTTCAAACAGCTGTCCTAATTTCGTTCTTTCGTTAAAAACCATTCTTTTTTCCTCTTGCTCATCTTATATTTTAGAATTATTATGTCTGCGTATAATCTAAATAAGACAGACTTCATCATCATTTGAATTATACTAAAAATCCGGCGATAAGTCATCATTTTTCTAAAATCTGATGCTTAAGATTATAACTTATCCTCCAAGATAAAGCAAATATTTCAAACGTTTTTTCCGAATATTTGTTTGCATTTTCATCATGCATAATTTAAAATGAGGCTAAAGAAATGTTTTATAGATTTTTCCGGAGAATAATTTATGCACGACAAAAACAAACTTTCTGCCAGAGCGCAGCTTATACTTGATTATCTGAAAAAAACAATTTCCGAAAAGGGGTATCCTCCGTCGATCAGGGAAATCTGCTCCGCCGTTGGGCTCAAATCGACGTCATCGGTTCATTCTTATCTTGAAGCGCTTGAAAGCAAAGGGTATATCATTAAAGACAGCCACAGTTCCAGATCCATAAAGATAGTTGCCGACGGCTCGTCAGAATCAAAAACGGCGACTTCTGACAACATATTTTCAGACAAATTTTCTTCAGACAGTATGGTGATGGTTCCCGTTATCGGTACTGTCGCCGCCGGAACTCCAATACTTGCCACCGAGCATATTGAAACATACTATCCCGTTCCGGTCGATAAACTTTCAAACAGCCAGACTTTTTTCCTTCGTGTCAAAGGAGACAGTATGGTAAACGTCGGCATCATGGACAAAGACCTCGTGCTTGTCGAACAGAAAAACACTGCGGATAACGGCGATATCGTTGTCGCTCTTATCGATGACTCGGCGACCGTCAAAACATTTTACCAAGAAGCCGATCACATCAGGCTCCAGCCCGAAAACGACTCCATGGAACCTATCATCGTCAAAGACAACGTTGTGATACTTGGAAAAGTTATCGGGGATATGAGGTTTTTCTAATTACTTATCAGTTGGTTACAAACTGTAACCAACTGATTTTTTTCTTTATACTTGCATATTTCCATCGGCGAGATCTTTTGCTGCAAAAGGAATAAAATAAAATGGTATGGTAAGAAGCTTTCGACTTGACTTGCCTGATAAAGTTCCATATCTGAAAGATAATTGTCATATAAAACTTTTAAGATTTCCCTTGCTTCAATAATATCGTTATCATCAATAAAAGCTTCGACTGCTTCAGACATACCGCCTATAAAAAGATATCTATAAATCTGTTCTATAGCTAACTCATGAGTTTGATTTCCCAGCGGTTATTTGTTTTCATATGCCATTTTGATCGTATCGTAAAGCATTTTATTACTGTTCATAAGAAATTCATCGAAGGACATCGGATAAACAGTTATTTGATCAATCTTTCCTACAAGGAACAAAAATTTATTTTGATTATCAATTCCTCTTTTATGCATTTTTCTTTGAAGTTTAATTCCAACCATTGATCCGGTTGCGATAACATTAATTGCACCAAATGTCATGAATATTTTTCAATTAATTGCACCTGTAAACGCTTTTTTATATGCATTAATTGCACTTTTGTAATGTTATTATGTTAGCTTAACTGCACCTGTTTAAGCTTATGATAAACATTAATTACACCTTATGGAACATCTATCAGCCCCACGTATCGATCACAAAAATGGGTCAGCCCCCACGGACTGACCCCAAAAACTTTTTTAAAGATTCAATTCAATATTTGAAAAATAATACTGAAAATATCATTATATTCTACATAAACCATCCCATATCACATTCTATTACTTTATGGCTTGTAGTCCAACTAGAACCACCTCTTGTTACATGAGCAGCTCCCTCACCCCAAATCTCATAATACATACCGCCAGATACACATTCCAGTTTGGGTGGATTTGTTGCTATGGAATATGATGAACTAGGATATGAAAACCACGGCGAAGTATAATCAGCAAGTCCTCTCGTATCATAATTTACGCCCCAATATCCATAACGTAAGTTTACATAATCAACAGAAAGCATTCCAACATTAACGACAGCCCTCGTGCTAACTCCGGTCAACTTAATGGTAATATCTTCTATATCATAACTTATGGTAGTATATAAAGTAATTTCGCCACCAGACGACGATACAGCTTCTTCTTTTGTATAAGAAGAGACAGTACGCATCTGATTATCAACAATTCCCAGTTTTGAAATAACCGTTGCGGCATATGATTTAGTAACATCATCATTATTTTGAGATATACATAATTACTCTGTAGTGATTAAAGGTTTTTCTGTTTGCTCAACACCATTAATAGTTAACACACAGTTTTCTTTAATAGATTCAACCACCTGTCCTGGTGCGTCATTTACACCATTCAAAGCTCGTTCCAGTAATACATCGGTATCCTGAATTTTTTCATTTACAACATAGGTATCATCAGGTGTATTTTCCGAGGCAAAAACATTCATAGTAAAAGATAGCATAAAAACACATACTAATATAATTGATATTATTTTATAACTTTTTTTTCTTCATAACTATTCCCTCATAATAGATGTAACAATTCTAAAGCTCTTTTTCCTTCTTTTTTATTAACAAAAATATGATATTCATAAGCAGCTGACATATCAATAAATGGTATGCCATGATGTCTTCCAGGATTAGTTATAGTATTTGTAATAACAACAGATTTAATATTATATTCGGAAAGTAAAGCTCTAATTTTGTAACATTTGTCAATATCCCTGGTTACATATATTTCTTTCTTTAATATACTCATTCTGCTTCACTCCTATATCCATATAGATTCTTAAATTAAACCATCGGTCTTACCTCCATCACTCTTTATAATTCAATATAATTATAACATATGTGGCAGGTTTTATAGCACCTGACTTTTTTGACCAATTTTTGAATTTTTTAGTCCCTGTAGTGGTAATAATAAAAATAATAAAGTAAATGGTTTGTTATGTACGTAAATATTACAGGCAATCCAAACAATACGAGGATGTATTATACATCCACATCCGGCGCAATTTCTCTGCTGCGTCTGCTATAGCTATTTTTTAAATCACACTATTGCTACAGTATTACAGTTTATGCAATAAATATAATCTATACTGACCCGATCAAATTATATTTAAAACGAAAATTCACAATATGTTATAATAAACGGATCAGATGAATAATTCATTATTGTACCTGTATAACCAGCAGTTTCATCCGCTGATGTTCCTATAGATGCTCCGCTGACTTCACTGGGCGATCCGCCTCGCCAAATGCTACTTCCTAAAACAGTATGTTTTGTGATCCAATAATTAGTAAGAGCTTTTCGATCCAGTGAAAACTTAAAGTTCATTATTGTTCCATCAGCGATATTAAAAGTATCAGCATATGAAGGTCTAAGTATAAATCGTTCTCCATTTCTTAAGGTAATTCCGCTCCAAGACATACGATTTCTAAAATCAACTGTTCCTGTTTCAACGATATTTTCATCTTTATCTAATATAGTATAATTAAATTTTGTGCACACCGTTGTCGGATTAAAGTCTGTTTCTTCTTTTTCTTATGCAAATACATTTATTCCAAATGTGAAAATTAAAATTGTGACTAACAAAATAGAAATTATTTTCTTCATAACCATCATCCTCCTATGACTTTATTTCTATTGTTCCGCTTTTTATGGCTATCGGGTCAGAGCTGCCTCCTATAAAACAGAAATTATAAGTTCCATTGCTTTTAATTTTTAAAGCATATTCTCCTTTAATATCTTTTATCATTTCAACTCCATAAACAGTTCCGTCTACAATATATCCTACTATTAAAGTTTGATTTTTTATTTCATGGGGATATTTTTCAAAAGAAATCGTAACGGTATCTCCTGCCCTTAAATCCCAGCCGACTCCTCTTTCATCCGTAAACACAGCTATCGCATTGTTAGGTATCATGATCTGCGGAAGCTTGGAATCTGTTATTTTAAACATAGAAATATCTATGGGTATGTCTCCTCTATAGCCGCTTTCTTTTATAATTTCATTTTCCGGAAATTGCCGTATTATTTCAATATTTGGAATAACTTCTCCATTCTTATTGTATGTATGTTCTGTTCCATCCGGGCTTTTGATCGTGTAAGTTTGCATTTCCAATTGCTTTCCTACATAATCCATGACTTCATCTGTGATCATAGTTACAGTGGACGATAATTTATCAACAATATCCATGACAGCCGCTCTTACTGCCGGAATATTCAATGAAACTAACGCTAAAATTGCTATTAAAATGCAAGCTGCCTGTTTCCATTGAAGTCGATAAATCCTGCAAGGCTGCTGTATTTTAATGCGCAGCCGGTTTATGATTTCATCAGTATCAATATCAACTTTATTTTTTCTTCCTTCATAATACATGGCAAGTGCATGATCTTCAGGCAAAAAATCCATGATTTCAGAAATCTTTAAATTCATGTATGCTCCTCCTTTCCAATTCCTGTTTTATCTTTTTTCTGCATCTCATCAAACGTATTTTTACATTTGATTTGCTGATGTTTAATTCTTCAGCTATTTCATTTACGCTTTTCTTGAAATAATAGTATCCGATCACGCATGCTCTGTCCTGCGGTGAAAAATCCGAAATAATTTCCAATAATTCTTTTGCCAGAATATTTTTTATGGCTGAATTTTCCGCCGACGCCATGGTCTCAGGCAGAACTATCGTGTCGTCATATACCAGGCTTCCTGATTTTTTTGTATAACGTAATTTATTAACAACAAGATTATGAGCAATTTTGCTCAAATACGGCTTGAAGGAATTATACTCATCTATCCTGAAGTTTTTTATATTCTTCCATAGAGCCAGAAAACAGTCTGAAATAATTTCCTCCTTATCCTCATACGTCAAATGAATATTCGGATATTGATTCATAATATGCAAAATCAGCGGCGTATATTTTTCTATAAGCAGACTTAACCCGGATTCATCTTTTTCAATGATCATTTTGTAAATTTCAACATCCTCGAGTCGCATCCTCCCAATCTCCTCATATACCGGTACATCATTAATATTTCCTGCTTCAAACGATTTAATCTTCTTTTATTAATTAATACACACGTTTAGCTGATATGGTTACATTTAATTTAAATTTAATTCGTAGTATGCCGGGTATTGTTACGTATCTAAAAACAAAAGTTCAAATCTGATTCGTAGTGAACCCGCTACTGCTACGTATCAAAATAAATAAATTCGGTTATGCCCTTATAATGGTGTAAAATAAAAAATAAAATGAGCCAATGGCTCAACCTTTAGGTATAATGAAAACGACCAAATCAACA
>CASEDW010000266.1 GCA_949286775.1 uncultured Eubacteriales bacterium
GTTGTGATCGCGTCATTAAATCACAATATGGATCCTGAAAAGCGAAGCAATATTACGCCGGATCCCGTTGTAATAGGAAAAAATGTCGGGATAGGATCAAACGCCACCATATGTCCGGGAGTTACGATAGGCGACGGCGCCATAATAGGAGCGGGAGCGGTAGTCGTTAAAGATGTACCGGAGCGCATGGTAGTCGGAGGAGTGCCGGCAAAATTTATTAAGAAGGTGTGATAAAGGGTTAAATAAATTCGAAATATTACGTTATTGAGAAACAAATAATATAAAGTTCTTATATTGTCCGGTTTATACCGGGCAATATTTTTTTGTAAAAATATTAGTCTTCCATAATTACTTATTTTTTACAGAAAATCGATATTGAACTTTACAAATGTAAATTAGAATAAGTTGACATTTAAAACTGTAAGTACACAGCAATAACCAGATGATGAGGACAGGAAGGTGAATGAAAAATAAGAAAAAAACAGCAGAAATACTCCTGATGCTGCTGATTATACTCGCAGGCATCGGGCTGGTCGTCCGTTTTTCCCGAATGGATTTCGGATATGAGAGATTTCATACAGAGGGTATATCTTATGAAAAAGCCGTAGTGACATCTGTGGTGGAAGAAGAGCTGGAACCCTACAGCGCGGATGACGAGCACATGACAGGATATCAGCTTTTGAAAATTCGTTTTCTGGAAGGCGAAGAAAAGGGAAAGGAACTGGAAATTGAAAACGATATCAGTATCACACACAACGTTATATTAGAGGCCGGCGACAGGCTGATTGTATGTGCCGATCGTCCGGAAGGGGTTGAGCCCTACTATTCGGTCTATAATTATGACCGGGGAACAGGGATCTGGATCGCTGCAGTTGGATTGCTTGCGCTCATAGTTCTGGTCGGTAAAAAACAGGGTGTAAAAAGCTGCCTGGGTCTTGTCTTTACTGTGATTATGGTTGTCTGTTATCTTCTGCCTTCTCTTTATCAGGGAAAATCAGCAGTTGTCGCGGCAATCGTAACGGTGGGCGTCAGCTCTGCGGCAACCTGCTTTTGTCTCGGAGGTCTTGAGAAAAAAACAGGCTATAACATATTGAACTCAACTCTTGGCGGAATTTCAGCAGGAATCATCTATTCTGTTCTGGCGCATGTTTTGCATGTGAGCGGCAACAGCATGGAGGAAACGGAATCTCTGACTTTGATAACTCAGGCCACCGGGATGAGGTTAAACGGTATACTATTTGCCGCCATTATGGTCGCAGCGCTTGGAGCGATTATGGATGTTGCTGTTTCACTTGGCGCTGCCTTAAATGAAATACAGACATTGAACCCGGAAATCAGCAGGAAAGAACTGTTTCGATCAGGAATGAATATCGGTAAAGATATGATAGGAACCATGACCAATACGCTTATACTGGCGTTCGCAGGAGGTGCGCTGGCTACTCTGCTGGTATTTATTTCATACGGCGTTCAGTATAATCAGCTGATTTCTTCAGACTTTTTTGCAATAGAAGTCGTACAGGGAATCGCAGGAACAAGCGCGGTCGTTTTAACTGTGCCGATTACAGCGGCGATATGCGCGCTGGGATACAGACAGACCAAAAAAATGAGGAAATAAGTTTGGAAGTAAAATTTTAAATCTATCATTATTGAAGCAGCAAGGGAGATAGAAAGAGGTTAAAATGAAGAAAAAAGGATTTTTGATGAAACTACGAAATCGTGTACTGGCAGCTGTTCTGACGGCAGCTATGGCGGTAAGCTCAGGATTGATTCCTCAGGTTGGATTTACGTCTGTGGTTTATGCGGCAGGAACAGAAAGCGAACCGACTGAGTCAGTGACGGGATCGGAATCGGATGAGTGGACGCAGCCAGAAGACGAAACCGAGGAAGACAAGGAAACAGAGACTGTCGACAATCCGGATGAAGATGCATCAAAAGACGAAGGTCAGTCAGGAGAAGAAGCATCAGAAGATAAAGAGCAATCTGGAGAAGAAGCATTAGAAGATAAAGAGCAGTCAGGAGAAGAAGCACCAGAAGGTGAAGAACAGTCCCAAGAAGACACATCAGAAGGCGAGGAACAGTCCGAAGAAGATATATCAAACGAAAATGAAGTAACCCCGGATGTTCAGGAGAATAAAGATGCAGAAGCTGAAAAAGCTGTTTTTGAGCAGAAATCAATTTCTCTTACAGTCGGAGCGGATGAAACATACAGAAACATCACCTGGTATTCTGATGATACAAATGCCGGTCAGGTTCAGTATGCAGTTAAAAACGGAGATGTTTTTCCTAAACAGTATTCAACTGAGACAGCTTCTGTAAAGGAAACCAGTGACGAAGGTTTTTACAGTAATCAGGCGACTCTCAAAAATCTTCAGGCGGATACTGAATATGTATACCGTCTGGTGAATGGGACAACGATATCAGATACATATTCATTTAGAACCGGCAATAACGATAAAGATTTCAGTTTTATCTTTGTGGGTGATCCGCAGATAGGAGAAAAGAATACTGCTACGGATGCCGCGCAGTGGGAGAATACGCTGGAACAGGCGGCCATTCAGGATCCGGACGCGGAATTCATTGTCAGCGCAGGCGATCAGGTCAGTGTGGGAAACAACGAATCTCAGTATGCGGGATTTTTGGAGCATGCGGCGTTGAAATCCATGCCGGTGGCTACAGTGATAGGAAATCATGATCATGGATATTATGTCAGCGGCGGCGGATATGAAGATTATGAGTATTCTATTTATAACGATCATTTTAATAATCCAAACAAATACGGAACGGACGAAGGGATGACCACTGCCAATTCAGATTACTGGTATACCTACAATAATGTTCTGTTTTTGAATCTGAATTCCAATGATCTGAGCACAGCGTCCCACAGGGATTTTCTTACTAAAGCTATTGAAGCTAACAAGGATAAGGATATTGACTGGAAGGTGGTAGTTTTCCATCATTCTATTTTCAGCGCGGCAACACATTCCCAGGATGCCGATATCCTGCAGAGAAGGGAGCAGTTGGCGCAGGTATTCAAGGATCTGGATATCGATGTGGTATTGATGGGACATGATCACGTATATGTGAGAAGTTATATGATGGACGGAACCGAACCGGAGGTAACTCCAACGGTGGAATCAGTGGCCAGAAATCCGGAAGGAATTCTCTATGTAACAGCCAATTCGTCCAGCGGAAGTAAATTTTATAGTATATTGAGCAATGTATCTACCAATTACGCGGCAGTAAAAAATCAGGAAAACGTGCCGAACTTTTCAGAGGTAGAGATATCGGAAAATTCGTTTGAAATCACTACATACCGCACAACGGATCTGAGTGTAGTGGATAGTTTCAGAATTCAACGAACCACAGATACGCCTGAAATTGAAGGCGACGGCAGCGTGGAAAATCCTTATATTTTGGATTCTGATGCTGATCTCAGGGAAATGGCAGCAAAATTGAATGCCAAGGATCCGGCATGGGTTGGAAAGAACTATGCTTTGGAAGCAGACATTCAGATGAAAGATGAAAGTTTCCCGATGATTGACAGTTTTACAGGCGTTCTGGATGGACAGGGACATACGATTAAAGGGCTGACGCTCAGAGATGAGCAGCAGACTGTAAGCGGAGAATATAGGATGGCATTTATCCGCACCAACACAGGAACAGTGCAGAATCTGAATTTTGAGGACGCGTCTGTGGAGTCGCAGGTAAACTCCGGATCAAACAGTTATTCCGGAGCGGCTGTAGTGGTCGGCGAAAATGCCACTGGCGGCATTATCTCACGCGTTCAGGTAAAAAACAGTACAGTATCAGCGCCGGGTCTGGGAAAAGCGGCAGGTATCGCGGCGCTGAACGGCAGAAATTATCAGGCTGCGGCAACAATTCAGAATTGCCGGTTTGACGGAAGCCTGTCTTGCGGAGGCAATACCGTATATGGCGCTATGCTGGGCGGTATTACTGCATATACGGCAGGATCAGGCACGCTTGTGGAAAACTGTTACGCAAATGCTGATATCGCTTATACCGGAACAGGCGCGAATATCACAGTATCCGCTGCTATGATCGGCGGATATCCAAATGCCGTGACATTCAGATCATGTGTGGCAGGCGGCGGAAGCATTACTCTTCAGGACAATGTGACGACTGCCAATGTGGGACGAATTTACGGACTGTACAACGCCGGATACAATGTTAAAGCGGAGAATAATCTGGCCGGCGAGGAAATCACCTTTAACGGTACGCCGATCGTACCGGCGGATACGGCAAAAGATAAAGCAATTCACGGAATGAGCAAGACCGCAAAGGAGCTGACAATAAAAGAAACATATACGGAGATCGGCTGGAATTTCAGAGATTGCTGGACTATTGGGAATGATAACCGTCCGGAGTTAAAAGAGCCGGGAGCGCTGGCGTTGGAAGGAACAGGCGTTGAGCAGGATCCTTTCAAGATCGGAAGCGAAGAAGATCTGCTCTATGTTACAGACCTTTTAAATAGAAATGATGGACGTGTGACAGGCAGGTATTTTGCGCTCACGGAAGATATTGTACTAACTGAGAATTTTCCGATGATCAATAATTTCTCAGGTGTTCTGGATGGTGCCGGACACAGCATTTCAGGACTGAAGATCATCGATACTGATACAAGTAAGAAGAAAGACTATCTGATTGGATTTATAAAGATCAACAGTGGTACAATCAAAGACTTGGCTTTTGAAAGCCCGGTTGTAGAGACCAGTGTTGTATGTAATACGGACAGCTTTTCCGGAGTTGCTGTTATAGCCGGCGAAAATGCCAACGGCGGACTTATCCATGGATGCCGTGTGTCTAATGCGACGGTGAAAGCGCCAAACGCGGCAAAAGCTGCAGGTATCACAGCTATGAACGGAAGAAACGATAAGAATTCAGCGACGATTTCTAACTGCTATGTTAGCGGTGATTTCAGCTGCGGAGGAACAGCCGTTTCTTTCGGAAGCATGATGGGAGGAATTGCTTCATACAGCTCCACAAGCACAATTACAAACTGTATTGCGGATGTAAATCTTCATTGCGATACAACCGGAATTTATACGGCGATTGTGAGCCAGTCGTCTATTGTCGGATATATTAATGCGGTTACGCTGAAGGGAAATGTGGCTTATGGCGGAACCATGACGACAGAAGGACAGCATGGAACATACGGCACCGGAGGAATCTATGGAACAATAGCTGCTACCAGCGGAAGAAACACAATTTCAGGAAATCTTACATGTGAAGATATTACAGTAAATGACGTTAATGTTACAGCGTCGTCAAAAAATGGAACGCTGACTGACAGAGAAACTCTTCAGATGAAACAGACTTACGTGGATTTAGGATGGCTTTTTGATCTTGAATGGAAAATGACGGAAGATAAATATCCTATTCCAAAGGTCTTCTCATATCCGGAGGAAGCGATTTCTCATGTAACGGCGACGCTTAAAGACGAAGGAGTCGGATTCAGCTGGTATGGACAGACAGCGGAAGATGCCGGCGTGAATATTTCGCGCAATGCCGATATGAGCGAGGCGCAGAAGACAGAAGCTTCAGTCACAGAAACCGGCGACGGACTTCGATATACTGCGAATGTCACAGGCCTGGACGCGGACACAGAATATTATTATCAGGTATATATCGGCGGAAATGTTTCAGAAACAGGTACTTTCCATACCGCAAAAGACAGCGGAGCGTTTAGCTTTGTAAACATGGCGGGAACAGAAGGAGCAAGTCTGAATGAAACAGGAGTAGCGGCAGAAACCATGAAAGTCGCGCTTGAAACCTGCGATGAAGCGGCGTTCATTCTTCACAGTGGAAATATGGTGAATGCTTCCAGAGGAGAAGAAGCATGGAAAGAGCTGTTTTTTCAGGCACAGGATACTTTTATGCAGGTGGCGGTTATGCCGACAGTGGGTCTTGAAGGAACAGACGCCGTGTTGAATCAGTTCAACATTGGGGACAAAGGATATTACAGCTTTGATTATTCAAATGCGCATATTGTGGTTTTGGATACCAGTGAGGATGCGGCACAGTGTATTTCAGATCAGCAGATAGAATGGTTAAAAGCTGATGTAACAGAAGCGCGTTCATCAGGTGCGGAATGGATTATTTTAAGTGTCAATAAAGGTCCTTACACTACAGGTCCAAGCGCAGACAGCCAGGAAGTAGCAGGACTGAGAACCGTACTGCTTCCGGTTATCGATGAATTGGGTATTGATCTGGTGCTTCAGGGACAGGATCATATTCTGGGACGCACCTATTCGATCAAAGGCGGAGAAGCGGATACCTCTGAATACATGGAAGTGGTAAATGGAAAACGCTTCTACTACAGCCTCAGCGATGATGGAACGGTTTACTTTATGCCGGGACAGGCAGGCGTGAACATGGATACACAGATTTCATCCATGACAACTGAAAATCTTGATGAGTATCTGGCTCTTTTCTCACGAAGCGAGCAGAGAGGAAGCGCGTCGAATCCGACGCAGACCTTCGCGTCTGTTACGATTGACGGCGATAAGCTGACCGTTCGCACTTACGAAAGAAAAAATACAGATACGGCGACAATGATCGAAGCCTTCGGTATCGACCATGCAGTAGGCAAAGTGGAAGAACTGATTGCCCAGAGCAAATGGCAGGAGGCCAGAGAAGCCTATGATCTTCTGAATGATGCGCAGAAGGATGCGGTGGAAAATTATTACCTGCTTCTGGAAGCGGAAAATGCGGAGCTTCAGGAAAATAAAGGCGCATGGCTTGATGACGAGGCCACGGAACGGCGCAGTATTCTTCTTAGAAATGATACGTTTTCAGCATTTAAGGACGCGCCGGTGAGACTGGAAATTGAAAATGCGCCAAGTGAGACAATGAAATTCTACACTACCCGAGGAGAAGAAATTCCTGCTGAGATTGAGAGCTATGACAAAGACGGAATTTCTATCGTATGGGTAAAAGTTCCGGTCATTGAATCGAATGCAGTAACCGGTCTCTGGGTGTACTTCGGCGGGGCAGCTTCAGAACTGAACCCTGAAGAAGTATGGAGCAACAATTACGCGCTGGTTGAGCATTTTGCGGATATTGACGGCAGCATGATTACAGATTCTACAGGAAAAGCTGTCGGACAGGTTACAGGAAATCTGACTGCGAACGGCAGCGGCGCTGATAAGGGAGCGCACTTTTCTGACAGCAAAATCACTTATGGCAGCATAGGAGATGACTTTGACGCATTTAGTGTCAGCGCGGTCATTTCCATGACAGAAGAGGATATGGCAAAGCTCAATGGAGAAAAAGGAGTTATAGCAGCCCGTTTCCTCAGTACGGATAATGCTACTAATTCGTACCAGATGTCTATTGATTCGTCTACGGAAAAGTTGAGCGCATCTTACTATGCGAAGTGGTGGAGAGAACATAATTATAATACGTCATCATGGCCGACGGATCAGAAAACTGATTACAGTTATGATATTTCGGCAACAGACGGCAATCAGCATCTTGTTACGCTGATGTATGACGGACTGACAGTTTCGATGTACATTGACGGAGTTGCCGTGCGAAAGGGCAGGGTATTCCTTGAAAATTCTATTTATACTGACAAATCGCTTCCGACAGTTATAGGCGCGTATTCAGATGAGAAACTGACAGGAGCATTCGAAGGAACGATTTACGATGTACAGATCAGCGGAGCGGGAACCTCGGAACAATGGGAAAAATTCAGGTACGATTCATATTTTGGCGACGCAGTGACATACGGAATATCTGAGAAAAAAGGAGATCTTGCCGTTAATGCCGACGTGGTTGGAAGATCAGATACTCTGGAAGCCGGAAATAATCTGGTACAGGGTATTCTCAGTAAAGATGCGGATCTCACGATTCAGGCCGGAGAAAAGACCTATGATCTTGGACGCTGTGAAGCAGGCATGTTCACAGAAAATGTTGCGATTCTGGGATCAGGAGAGCAGAAGATTACGGTAACAGCCGCAGCAGATGGAAAAGAAGTGAGCCGCGAGATCATGGTGACTATTGAAGATACAGCAGCTCCTGATGTCACCGGAACTGATACTGTGTCAGAAAATGGAAGCCAGACTCTGGTAGTAGAGCCAAATGAGAGCGCGGATGAGACGCTGACGACAGACTTCTATCTGAGTGAGGGAATCGACCTGTCGGCTGCCAATATGGAAGTTGCCACAGGCAGCATTACAGGCAATACGCTGGAAGAAGTAAATCCGATGGAGTGCGAATACTCAGCGCAGGATCTGGCGAATATAACGACGACAACTGAAGACGGATCCGGTCCGTATCAGATTTACAGGATAAGTCTTACAGAAGAGCAGGCAGCTGCCGGTGAGTGGAATATCGGTTGGTATGGCACATCAGGACGACAGATTCATGCCTATGCTTATGACCAGGAAACATCCGCCTGGGTAAAAGAAGCGTCTTCAGACGGATCAGGAGATCTTTCCATGGATATTCAGGTGGAAGGAAGCCAGTATTCAAAGGATGGACATCTGTACTTGATGTTCTTCCGAGGATTGGGAACAGATCCTGCGGATATGGAAAGCTATACTCCGCAGGATGGACAGTATGATTTTTCAATGTCATGGACTTCGGATGTTCAGTATACATCTGAGTTTTATGAGGACATTCTGCTTCAACAGAAAAAATGGATTGCGGATACACAGGATGAATATAAGAGCGTAATGAATATCGACACAGGAGATGTGGCAAACGCAGCTTATTTATCCTGGGAATATAACTGGAAAACAGTTGACAAGGCATACAAGGTTCTGGAAGAAGCAAAGGTTCCTTATACTATCGCCTGGGGAAATCATGATTATAAATATGTGGATAAATATAACCTGATACCTAATAGCGACAGGCTGTATCGTCAGTATTTCCCGCTCAGCCGGTTTGAGGAAAATCTGGGCGGCTGGGAGCTTGTGGATAATTATAAAGAAACAGACGACATGTGCCTGACTCAGACAATCCATGGAAGCAAGATAATGCTGCTTACCCTCAGCTACTGGATGGATGACAGCGATATTGCCTGGGCAAAAAATATTGTGATGGATCCGCAGTACGCAGATTACAATATTATTATTCTGACACATCATTTTAACAGCGGAGGAAAAATTACAAGTACGTTGGGTCAGAAGCTTTTAAAAGAGGTAATTCAGGGCAATGAAAATGTAAAATTGCTTCTCTGCGGACATGTGGACGGCGTGGATATCATTAATCCTACTACAGGCGGACAGCAGTTCTACAGTATCCTTCAGGATTATCAGGACGAAAATGGAACAATGATATACGGAGGAAACGGATTCCTGCGTATGATAAATTTTGATGTGGAGAATAATCTGGTTTATTTCAACACATATTGCCCGCTTACAGGAGAGACTGAGTCTCCATGGGCAGAAGGAACTTATTCTCAGATTGACGGTCTCTATCAGAAGAACAGGGATGAGTTTGCTGTAGAGGTGGATCTTGGCGGAAATCAGGAAAGAACCTTTACTACTTCCGCCCTCAGCATTTCCACAGAAACTGCCAAAAAGATCGGAACGGTTACTGCAGCCGGAAACGAGACGGTAACGTACCAGGTGAATGGGCTTAAGCCGGGACAAGGATACATATGGTACGCAGAGACAACAGACAGCGCAGGTAATGTAACCGTAACGGCTCAGCGTGGTTTCCGTACGCCGGATCAGGCGGAAGAACCGGAAGTTACAGGACTTGAAATTGCGCAGGCGCCAAACCTTACGGATTATGTGGAGGGCGAAACTTTCAATCCGGCCGGAATGATAGTCAATGCAGTATATTCAGACGGCAGCCGAAA